>NZ_BAABKC010000013.1:0-149212 GCF_039543625.1 Streptomyces similanensis
AGCTAAGCCTTACAGCGCCGATGGTACTGCAGGGGGGACCCTGTGGGAGAGTAGGACACCGCCGAACAATTTTTGAGAAAAGGCCCACGCCGGAAACGGTGTGGGCCTTTTCTTTTTTCTGGACTACCGTGACCCCATGAGCAGCCCTGACAGTCCCGACAGCGACGAGAAGTACCTGGTCCGTGCCATACGCGCCGACGAGTGGCCCGCCGTGAAGACGCTGCGGCTGCGTGCGTTGCAGGACCCGATCGCCCACCTCGCCTTCCTGGAGACGTACGACAACGCTGCCGCCAAGCCGGATTCCTTCTGGCGGGAGCGGGCGGCCGGGGCCGCCGAAGGCGCGGTCGCCATGCGGCAGTTCATCGCGGAGGCGCCCGACGGGGAGTGGGTCGGGAGCGTCACCGTGCTGATCGAGGAGCCCGGGACGAAGGACTGGGCCGGCTGCCCGGTCGAACAGCGGCAGGGGCATCTCGTCGGCGTGTACGTACGGCCCGAGCACCGCGGCTGCGGTCTCACCGAGGTCCTGTTCGACGAGGCCGTGCAGTGGGCCTGGTCGGTCGGCCTGGAGCGGGTGCGGCTGTTCGTGCACGAGGACAACGGGCGGGCCCAGCGCTTCTACCGGCGGTTCGGGTTCGTGCCGAGCGGCCACACCGTGCCCATGTCCGGGCATCCCGAGCAGACCGAGCTGGAGTACGTACTCGATCGGGCCTGAGGCCGGCGGGGCCGTCAGGCCGGCAGTTCGTCGTGCGGCCAGCGGGCGCGGCCCTGTTCCCGGGAGCGGAGCAGGGCCAGGGTCGGCAGTCCCCGCCCGGCGCCCGCGGCCAGCAGTTCGGGGAGCTGGGGCAGTGGCGCCACGGCCGCCACGTCGTCCAGGACGAGGGCGAGTGGTGGGTCGAGCCGACCGGAGGATGACCGTTCGGCCATGCGCCGGCCGCGCTCGACCACGCTTGCGGCGAGCGCCGTCAGAAGAGGCATGGCGCCCGGGTTGGTGCGAGGGTCCTCGATGGATTCCCCCACCACGTAAAGCGTTCCCCCTTCGTTGACGAAGGAATCCAAGGCGAGCGCATCATTTCGGTGCGGAGTGCAGGCCTCGCGGACGTTCACCGTGAAGAGGGCGGCCAGGGCACGGCTCGTCAGCTCCTGGGCGATGTCGCGGCGTTCGGGGTGCGAGGTGAGCGCGGCCTCCAGCTCTCCCGCGGCGCCGGCGGCCGCCTTCGGGCTGGTGCGCAGGGTCCGTACCGCGTCCTGGAGCTGGGTGCCCTGCGACCAGCGGTGCACGTGGCGGATGGTGCGGCCGTCGACGGCGGCGGCGTGCAGGAAACTGCGCAGCAGGGTCTCCGCGGTGTCGGCCACCGCCTGGTCGATTCTCGCGCTCGGGCGGACCGGGGCGAGGAGGGCCCTCGCCCGCGCCAGGGCGGTCTGCTTGTCCTCGCAGCCGGCCGTGGGGGACCAGTGCAGCCGGGCCGGGGTGTCGCACAGGTGCGTGGGGTCGTAGAGGAGGACCGGGCCGAGTTTGGCGCGGGAGTCCTTGGTGTCCTGCCACAGTGCCGGGTTCGAGGTGACGACGAGGGCGGGGCCGGCGGCGTCGCGGATCGCCTGGGCGGCCGGGCCCCGGCGTTCCTCCCGCGGCGCGACGAGCACGGTGGGCCGCGGAGCCTCCGGGAACGCCGTCGGCGGCGGTTCCTCGGCTGCGGGCGCGGGCGCCTCCGGCCCGGGTGTCCGTACGGGTGCCGGCTGCTGGGGGGCGGTGCGAGGTTCCGCCGGTGTGCGGGCGGGGGCGGTGCGCTGGAGGGGGACCTCGTGGTGGGCGGGGGCGTCGTACGGGACCGGTGCGGGCTCCGCCGGCCCCCGCTCCCTGGCCACCGCCGCTTCCGCGCGTCGGCGGGCCCGGCCGGCCCGCCAGCGGGTCAGCGTGCCCAGGACGAACACGGTCAGCACGCACAGCACCATCAGCTGGCCGATGAACAGGCCCCAGAACAGGCCGTACCCGGAGAGCGCGGCCGGTGGGGTGCCGGGCCAGGCGCCGGGGAGGTCGTGCGGTCGCGCGGCGAGGTGGCGCATGGCCAGGGGCGTACGGGTGAAGGAGACGCCGGACGGCCAGGAGCCGTGGCTGAACAGGCCGGCCAGGCCCGTCGCCGTCCACACCAGCAGCGTCATGCCGAGGAGGAAGGCGAGGAGGCCGATCAGCAGGCCGTCGGGAATGCCGCCCTGGCCGTCCCGACGGCCACCGCCCTGCCCGCGGTCGTCCGGTCTCACCGCTGTGCGCCTCTCTGTAGGCCCTAGGCCACCGTCGACTCGGAGGAGCCGCCCAGGTCGGGGACGTGCTGCTCCACGAAGGCCGCCGCCCGTGCCTCGGCCTCCAGTTCGGCGGCGCGCAGCGCGTCGTCGGCCAGGCGGTCGAGGGAGGACTCGGTCATGGCGCGGTCGGTGAAGACCAGCGGCCGTTCGGTCTCGGTGATCAGGTGCTTGACGACCTGGACGTTGCCGTTGACGTCCCACACCGCGATGCCCGGGGTCAGGGTCGGGATGATCTCCACCGCCCAGCGGGGCAGGCCGATCACCCGGCCGGTGGCGCGGGCCTCGTCGGCCTTCTGGGCGTAGATGGTGCGGGTGGAGGCCATCTTCAGGATCGCCGCGGCCTCCTTGGCCGCCGCGCCGTCCACCACGTCGGACAGGTGGTGGACGACCGCGACGAAGGAGAGGCCCAGCCGGCGCCCGAACTTCAGCAGCCGCTGGAACAGCTGGGCGACGAACGGGCTGTTGATGATGTGCCAGGCCTCTTCCACCAGGAAGATGCGCTTCTTGCGGTCGGGGCGGATCCAGGTGTGCTCCAGCCACACGCCGACGATCGCCATGAGGATGGGCATGGCGATGGAGTTGCGGTCGATGTGGGACAGGTCGAAGACGATCAGCGGCGCGTCCAGGTCGATGCCGACCGTGGTCGGGCCGTCGAACATGCCGCGCAGGTCGCCGTCGACCAGACGGTCCAGCACCAGGGCGACGTCCAGGCCCCAGGCGCGTACGTCGTCTATGGCGACGTTCATCGCCTCGGCCGACTCGGGCTCGGGGTGGCGCAGTTGCTCGACGATGTCGGACAGCACCGGCTGGCGCTGCACGATCGTCTCGTTGACGTAGGCGTGCGCGACCTTCAGGGCGAAGCCGGAGCGTTCGTCCAGGCCGTGGCCCATGGCGACCTCGATGATGGTGCGCAGCAGCGCCAGCTGGCCCGTGGTGGTGATCGACGGGTCCAGCGGGTTGAGGCGGATGCCGTGGTTGAGGGCGGCCGTCGGGTCGAGGCGGATGGGAGTTATCCCCAGCTCCTCGGCGATGAGGTTCCACTCGCCGACGCCGTCCTCGCCCTGGGCGTCCAGGACGACGACCTGGCGGTCGCGGAAGCGCAGCTGGCGCAGGACGTAGGTCTTCTCCAGCGCCGACTTGCCGTTGCCGGACTCGCCGAGGACCAGCCAGTGCGGGGCGGGCAGCTGCTGGCCGTACAGCTGGAAGGGGTCGTAGATGTAGCCCTTCCCGGAGTACACCTCGCGGCCGATGATGACGCCCGAGTCGCCGAGGCCGGGGGCGGCGGTGGGCAGGTAGACCGCCTGGGCCTGGCCGGTGGAGGTGCGCACCGGGAGCCTGGTCGTCTCGACCTTCCCGAACAGGAAGGACGTGAAGGCGTCCGTGAGCGCGGTCAGCGGGTCCCGCATCAGAGCATCAGCCCCTACCGTCGGATTCCGGTGGCGAACGGGAGCGTGTTCACGAAGGCGCGGTGGTGCTCGCGGTCGCACCACTCCAGCTTGAGGTACGACTTGCCGGCCGACGCCCTGATGGTGCGCTTGTCGCGGGCCAGGGCCTCGGGGGTGCGGGAGGAGACGGTGATGTAGCCGACCAGGTTGACGCCGGCGGCGCCGCTGGCGAGGTCCTCGCCGCGCTGGTCGATGCGGTTGTGGGCGGCGACGTCGCGCGGGTCGACGGTGCGGTTCATCTTGGCGGCGCGGCTGGCCTCGGCGACGTCGTTCGTCTTCTCGGTCAGCATGCGTTCGATGGCGACCTCGGTGGGTTCCAGGTCCATCGTGACGGCGACGGTGCGGATGACGTCCGGGGTGTGGACCAGGAGCGGGGCCAGGAAGTTGACGCCCACGGGGGTCATCGGCCACTCCTTGACCCAGGCGGTGGCGTGGCACCAGGGCTCGCGGGTGGTGGACTCGCGGGTCTTGGCCTGGAGGTACGTGGCCTCGCGGGCGTCCAGCTCGGCGGGCCAGGCGTTGCGCCGGGTCATCGCCTGGATGTGGTCGATCGGGTGGTCCGGGTCGTACATGGAGTGGATCAGCGAGGCGAGCCGGCCCTGGCCGAGCGGCTGGCGCACCCGGATGTCGGCCTCCTGGAGGCGGGAGCAGATGTCGGTCAGCTCGCGGGCCATGACGACGGCGAGGCCGGCGTCGCGGTCCAGCTTGCGGCCGGACTGCGGGCGGGTGGCGCGGGCCATGGCGTGCGCCTCGGCGGCCAGTTCGCGGGTGAAGTGCATGCAGGCGACGAGGTAGGCGCGGTGCTGCTCGCTGCTGGTGGAGACCATGGACTGGAGCTGGTCGTAGGACTGCTGGAGCCAGCCCGGGGCGCGCTCGTCGCCACGCTGGGTGACGTCCTTGGCGTGCGCGTCGGGGTCGGCGGGCAGGGTGCGGGCGAGCATCTGGAGGCGGGTGACGAAGCCGTCGCCGTTGGCCACGTGCTTGAGCAGGGTGCCGAAGCGGTCGACCAGGGCCTCCTGGTCCTCGGAGTCGCGCAGGCCGACGCCGGGGCCCTCGATCTCGATGGCGGCGGTGACGGTCTTGCGGTCGGCGTGCAGCAGGACGGCGATCTCGTCGGGGCCGAAGGGCGCGGCGAGCCAGGTGATGCGGCCGATGCCGGGCGGCGGGCCGATCTCGATCTCGCGGCCGTCGGTGCGGGTGCCGGCCTCCATCGCGCCGGAGCGGTAGGCGGCGTTGCGCTTGACGGTGCGCTTGTAGCTGCGGTTGATCTCGAACCACTTGTAGAAGGTGCGGTGCCGGTAGGGCACGTAGACGGCGGCGAGGGCCAGCAGCGGGAAGCCGGTCAGCAGCACGATGCGCAGGGGCAGCACCGGGACGAGGAGCCCGCACATCATGCCGATGGCCGCGCCCACGACGATGAGGGCGATCTCGCCCGTCTCGCGGTTGCGGCCGACGATGGCGTTCGGCCGGGCGCGGCCGATCAGATAAGTACGGCGGGGCGCGATCCCGGGGGACACGTGGGATTCGGTCGTCAACGCCCTTCACCTCCCGTGCGGTTGGTACTGCTGTTGCGGGTGCTGCTGGCGTGCGGGGTGTTGACCGGGCTGGGCGCCCGGGGGGCCGGGGTGGCGGAGGGGACGGATCCGCCGCCGCCGTCGGAGGCGCGCGAGCCGTGCGCGGCGAATCCTCCGGAGGCGGGGTTGGCCGGGCGGGGGGCGGAGCCGCCTCCGCCTCCGCCGCCGTTGCTGTCGGCGCGGGTGCTGTGGGTCTTGATGCCCTGGGCGACCATGGTGGCCGGGGAGCTGATGACGGCGGCGGCCTTGCGTTCGGCGCCCTGCATGATGCGGTTGTTGCGGCCGGCCGCGATCTCGTCGCCGAAGCCGGGGACGAAGCGGTAGATCATCGCGCTGGCGAAGATGGCGAGCAGGATGATGGCGAGGCCGGAGACGACGGCGCCGAGGGCGTCGGGGCCGCTGTCGGAGGTGGTGAGGGCGCTGGCCAGGCCGAGGACGATGACGATGACCGGCTTGACCAGGATGACCGCGATCATGATGCCGGCCCAGCGGCGGACGTGGCCCCAGAGGTTCTTGTCGACGAGTCCCGAGTAGACGACGACGCCGAGCAGGGCGCCGACGTAGAGCAGGATGGCGCGCAGGAACATCTCCAGGTAGAGGATGCCGGCGGCGAGGATGGAGACGAGGGAGACCAGGATCAGCATGATCGGGCCGCCGCCGATGTCGGTGCCCTTGTCCAGGGCGCCGGCGAAGGTGCCGAAGAACGTGCCGGTCTGGTCGCCGGTGGCCTTGGCCAGGACGTCGCTGACGCTGTCGGTCGCGGAGACGACGGTGTAGAGGATCAGCGGGGTGAAGGCGGAGGCGAGGACGGTCAGCCACAGGAAGCCGACCGCTTCGGAGATCGCGGTGGTCAGCGGTACGCCGCGCACGGCCCGCTTGGCCACGGCCAGCAGCCACAGCAGCAGGGTGAGGATGGCCGAGGCCGCGAAGACGATGGCGTACTGCTGGAGGAACTTCTGGTTGGTGAAGTCGACGGTGGCGGTCGACTGCACGGCGGTGCTGAGCTGCTTGACCGTCCAGGAGGCGGCGTCGGCGCAGCCCTTGGCGAGGGAGGAGAGGGGGTCGAGGGCGGAGGTGGGGTCGGAGGTGGTCGCCCCGCTTCCCTTGCTCTCGTTGCCGCGCTCGCAGTACTTCTTGGCCTCGCCGAAGATGAGGTCGCAGTTGTCCTTGCTCGGTGAGGGCGACGGTGACGACGGCGGCGTGGCCGCGCCCGATGGTGTCCCGCCGGGCGAAGGGGGCGCGGCGACGGCACGGGTCGCCAGCAGGACGGCCGACGTCTGTACGGCTGCCACGACTCCGGTGAGCCCCAGCGCGCGCTGCCTGCTACCGGGCATACGTGAACCCTCCGTACTCCTCGATGGCCTTGCTGATCTCGTCGGAGGTGGCGGCCCTGTCGTCACCGGGGACCGGGGCGGGGCCGTCCTTCTGCGAGTCGGCGACGATCTTCCAGTCGTTCCCGGTCCACCGCAGGTCGAACGTCCAGGTCTTCCAGGACGCGGTGACCGGGTCGGTCGAGCCCTGGCCGGACATGCCGATGAGGCCCACGTACCAGACGGCAACCCGGGCGGCGCTGTCGCCGTACTGCTGGACGGTGGCGCCCAGGGGGGTCACCCGGGAGACGAACGTGCTGCGGGACGGTGGGTTGCCGTTGGCGTCCAGGCCCATCTTGGCGAGGAAGTCGGCGGAGTATGCCTGGTCCATCGGGCCCTGGAGCTTCGCCGCGGCCTCGGAGGTGTAGAGGAGGTTCACGAGGGAGTGCCGGCTGGCCTTGTCGAACATGCCGGTCGAGCCCAGTGTCACGGCGTAGTTCGCCGCCGCGCTCTGTGCGCCGCTTTCGTCGTGGGGGAAGCCGGAGGGGATGCCCGCGGTCCTGGTGGTGACGGGTTTGTCGCCGGAGGCGGCCGTCGGCGCGGCCTTCGGTTTGTCGCCGCCGTCGCCGGAGGCGCCCGAGCCGCCGTTTCCGCCGCCGTGGTTCGCGAAGGCGATCGCGCCGATGAGCAGCACGACCACGGCGACCACCGTGATCAGTCCCCGGGAGGACGAGCGGGAGCCGCGGCGCGCGCCGCCGTAGGGGTCGCCGGCGCGGTCGGGGAGCCTGGTGCGGGTGCGGCCGCCGTCGTAGTACTCGTCGTCGGCGCGTGCGGACTCACCGAACCCGTGCTCGTCTCCGAGACTCATGTCCCGTACGCTCCCTCGACCTCGACCTCGACCTGAACCTCGTACCCCTCGTACCGGAACGCGTGGAAGTACGACGGTAGCCGTGCTGGTTGCCGCGTGGGCGCGGTGTGGTGACTCGACATCAGGGAAGCGCAACCTCGGCCGGTGGGCACGGTGGGTGGGTGGGGGCAGCGGGGGCACCGGGCGGCGTCCTCGGGGCCGGCCGGCGGCCTGGGCGGCGCACCGTGCGCGGCGTGCGCGGGTGTGCGCCGGTCACCCGCTCTACACGGCCATGCCGTACACGATGGTGAACAGCGTGCCGAGGGAGCCGATGATGAACACCCCGGTGAGGCCGGCGATGATCAGGCCCTTGCCCTGTTCCGCGCTGAAGGTGTCGCGCAGGGCGGTCGCGCCGATGCGCTGCTTGGCGGCTCCCCAGACGGCGATGCCGAGGCAGAGCAGGATGGCCACCGCCATCACCACCTCGATCATCACCTTCGCCTCGTTGCCCAGGCTGCCGAAGGGGCCCCAGTTCGGGGCGATCCCGCCGATGATGGTGTTGATGTCTCCCTTGTCGGCCGCAAAGAGCATGTAAGTCACCGCCCCTGGTGGGTAGTTCCGCGGCCCCTGCGGGCGCGCAGAGGTCAGGCTCATTGTCGCCGACGATGACGCCCGCGTATGTCGACTTGGCGCCATTGCCTGGCGAGTTTCGTACGTATGGTTACTGTGTGTATCACGGCAGGTCACGACGGGCAATGAAGTTCGACCGAAACCTGCCGTGTGGACCTGTCGTTCTCACTTCTCCCGCCCGGCGCGGTTTCTGACGGCCAGTCGGGTGAGCGCTGTCTCGATGGTCTCACGCTTCGCCGCTCCGGCGGCCCCGCGGCGCCGACGGAGTCGTGGCGTCCGCCGGTGCGCGCCGGGCGCCGGGGAGGACTGGGGCGCGCGGTCCGGGGCATCAGGTGCGCGGAGGGCGGTCGCCGGCGCCGTTCGGTGCGCCGGCCGGGCCCGTGGACCGGGGTCGGGGCGAGGAGGACGATGCGGGGCGCAGTGTGCGGTGATCGGGGGTTTCACAGGAAATTCTCAGTGAAGTCCGGACCCGTTTCTCACCTTCGTGGGTCACAGTGGGGCCTGATGATGCGCACCTCAGGTAACCAGAGTCCCGCTCGTCACGGACGCTCTCGTCGCCGCGCCCGGAACCAGGCGCTGTTCGTCGCCGTGGCGGTGATAGCGGTCACTTCCGCGTCCGTCGCGGCCGCCGACGACGGGTCGGGCCCGCTCGGAGTGACCGCGGTCTCCGCCACCACTCCGCCGAGCGCCCGGGTCGGCGCGCTGTTCGCGGCGGACAAGGCCGGCGCGCTGTCCGGGAACCACTTCTGCACCGCCTCGGTCGTGCACAGCGCGGGCCGGAACCTGATCCTGACGGCCGCGCACTGCGTGAGCGGCGACCGGGACCTGGTCTTCGTGCCGGGCTACCGGGCCGGGAAGGCGCCGTACGGCGTGTGGTCGGTGCGCAAGCGCTTCGTGCCCGGCGGCTGGTCCCGCGACCAGGACGAGGACAGCGACCTGGCCTTCGCCGTGCTCGACCCGCTCAAGGGCGACGACGTCGAGGACGTCGTCGGCGCCAACCGGTTCGTCACGGGCCGGCGGACCGGGGTCACGCCGGTGACCGTCAGCGGCTATCCCGACGAGCGCGAGGTGCCGGTCAGCTGCACCAACCGGCCCAGCGCGCACAGTGACACCCAACAGCGCATCGACTGCCCGAAGTTCACCAGCGGCACCAGCGGCAGCCCGTGGGTGAACGGCCGGCACGAGACCGTCGGCGTCCTGGGCGGCCACGAGATGGGCGGCTCCACTCCGGACACGTCCTACAGCGTCGTCTTCGCCGACGAGGCGGCGGAGCTGTACGAGGTCGCGGCGGGCGCTTCCTAGGAGGCCCGCGCGTGCCCGGGAAGGTTCTCGCGGGCGCGTTCCCGTGGTGCCGCCCGGTGTGGCCGTGCGGTGGCCGGTCCGTGTCGGCGGACCGTTTTCGGGTGTGTGGTCCCCTCTGAAAATAGGCAAGGCGACCTTAAGCTGTCCGCAGGCCGAATCGCGGCGGGCGGAGGGTGATTGACGGTGCGTAAGGGCTGGGTCGTGGCGTGCGCCGTCGTCGGTTCCGGGGTCTCCTTCGTGCTGGTGCTGGTGGTCGGCGTCTACGTCGTCGCGGGCAACATCGTGAACGGGGTGGGCGGCGGGTCCGTCGGGCTCGCCAAGGGCGCGGTGCCGGCCGCGTACCAGACGCTCGTGCAGAAGTGGGGCAATCTCTGTCCGGCCCTCAACCCGGCGCTGCTGGCCGCCCAGCTGTACCAGGAGAGCGGGTTTAACCCGAACGCCAAGTCCCCGGCGGCGGCCGAGGGGATAGCGCAGTTCATCCCCGGCACCTGGGCCACGCACGGCGTCGACGGCGACGGCGACGGCAGGCGTGACGTCTGGGACCCGGACGACGCGATTCCGTCCGCCGCCTCCTACGACTGCGAACTGGCCAAATATGTGCGGACGGTGCCGGGCAACGCCACGCACAACATGCTCGCCGCGTACAACGCGGGGGCAGACGCGGTCATCCGGTACGGCGGGGTGCCGCCGTACGCCGAGACGCGGAACTACGTGAAGACGATCACCACCCTGGAGAAGAGCTTCGCCGCTCCGGTGACCCGGGTGGACCCCTCGGAGCAGGCCGCCACCGCCATCTCCTACGCGCAGAGCAAGCTGGGCACGCCCTATCTGTGGGGCGGGGAGGGGACCGCGGCGCAGGGCGGGCGGTTCGACTGCTCGGGGCTGACCCGGGCGGCGTACGGAAGCGCGGGGATCGCGCTGCCTCGGGTGGCCAACGACCAGTACAACGCCGGTCCGCACCCCAAGCGGGAGGAACTCCTGCCGGGCGATCTGGTGTTCTTCTCCGACGATCTGACCAATTCGCGGGCCATCCGGCACGTGGGCATCTACGTCGGCGGCGGCTACATGATCGACGCCCCGCGCACGGGCGCCGTGATCCGCTTCGACCCCATCGACACACCGGACTACTTCGGGGCGACCCGGGTAACGGAAGATGGCGCGAAAGCGCTCCCCATCGCGGTGTGAACCGAGCGTGAACCATGGCCCTGAGCTGCGGCGACGAGTCTCTCTTCGGTAACGTCTGCGTGATCATTCGGTGGAGTGCGGAACGTATTCGGCGGGCCCGTGCGTTCCTGTTGACGTAGCCAAGCCGACGTCGGGCGCGGTGCCTGACGCGCGCACGCAGCGGGAGCGGACCTACGACCACGGGGGTGGCAGGAGCGGCGCACGCAGGGTGCGACCGGAACGACACGACGAAGGGGCCGCAGCACCATGGCTGGACTCGCCGAATCCGGGTCGAACCCCGACGTCGACCTGCTCTACGACATCAACGGCCTCGCCAAGGACGCCCCGCACTGGTTCGACCGGGCGGTGGAGTACGTCGGGGAGTACGGGTTGCTGCTCGCCTCGGTGCTGCTGGTGGTGTGGTGCTGGTGGTCCGTGCGGCGGCGGGGCGGCGAGCACGCCGCGGGGTCGGTCGCCGCGCTGGTGTGGGCGCCGCTGGCCGCCGGGATCGCGGTGCTGGTGAACGTGCCGATACGGGGGTTCGTGGAGCGGCCCCGGCCGTTCCGGGATCACCAGGGTCTGGATGTGCTGGTCTCCGGGAAGACCGACTTCTCCTTCGTCAGCGACCACGCCACGATCACCATGGCGATGGGGGTCGCGCTGTTCGTCGCGAACCGGCGGTTCGGTCTCGCGGGGATCGCGGTGGCGCTGCTGGAGGGCTTCTGCCGGGTGTACATGGGCGTGCACTACCCGACCGACGTGGTGGGCGGGTTCGCGCTCGGCACCGCCGTGGCGCTGCTGCTGTCGCCGATGGCGATGGCGTTGCTGACGCCCGTGGTGAAGGCGGTCGAGGGGACCGCCTGGGGGGCGTGGCTGGTGCGGGGGCGCGGGCAGCGGGGCGCCGAGGCCGTGGTGGCGGAGGCGCGGGGCGAGGAGCGGGCGTCGGTGGAGGAGCGGGACCTGGCCGCGTGAGGCCGTCCGGCGGTGCGTGCGGCCGCTCCGGTGTGCTTGTGAGGCAGCCCCGGCGTGCGTGAGGCCGGCCCGGCGGCGTGTGAGGTCGGCCTTGCCGCCTCTGGACCCGAGCAGGGTCTGCGGCCGGGCCGGGCGGGTTACAGGCCCTGCGGGAAGGTGAAGAAGCCCGTGGGGTCGTACTGCTGCTTCAGCTGCTTCAGGCGGGGCGCCGCCGCGCCGTAGTACGCCGTGCGCCAGTCGGTGAGGGTGGGGTCGGTGTAGTTCTGGTAGGCGGCGCCGGAGGCGTACGGCCTCATCGCGCCGTGCGCCGACGTCAGCCAGGACTGAGCCGTCGTGCCGGCCGTGCCGGGCGTCCAGGACGCGATGTACTGGGCCAGCATCCGTGAGCGGCGGTGGACGAACGCCGTCGCCGTGGGCGCGACCCGGTTGACCGCGCCGCCGAGCGCGACCAGCGCGACCGAGCCCGCGCCGCCGCGCACGCCCCGGACCTGGGCCAGGAGCGCTTGGACGCCGGCCGCGGAGAGCGAGCGGTCGAAGAAGTCCGAGCGGGCCGCGTACGTCTCGCGGCCCAGCCTGCCCTGCGGGGAGCGGCCGGGCGTCGGGCCGGGCAGATGGCACTGCGGCTCGCTCGGGAAGGACGAGCAGCCGGCGTACGCCTCCATGGCCTCCCGGTAGGAGTGGCGGCGCAGGGAGACGCCGGTGGCGCGCGCGCCGATCCGCGCCGCCAGACGGTCCACCGCGTTCTGGAGTTCGCCGTACGTGCCCAGGGAGAAGGCGGCCACCGACACCCTCGGGGCGCCGCCGGGGGTGTTCTCCAGGTGCAGGGAGGACCAGATCTCGTCCGGCTGGCCGGGCCCCCACTCCTGCCAGGCCGTCACCACGGCGGCCGCCCGGGCCCACGGCCAGGTGAGGTGGGCGGAGACGGCCTGCGGTGCGGGGTGGGTGCGGAAGCGCAGTTCGGTGACGACGCCGAAGTTGCCGTTGCCGGCGCCGCGCAGCGCCCAGAAGAGGTCCTTGTTCTCGGTGGAGTTCGCGGTCAGCGTCCTGCCGTCGGCGGTGACGACGGTGGCCTGGGTGAGGCTGTCGCAGGTCAGGCCGTAGGCGCGGGAGACCACGCCGTGGCCGCCGCCGAGGGTGAGGCCGGAGACGCCCACCGTGGGGCACGAGCCGGCGGGTATGGTCACGCCCTTGGCGGCCAGGGCGCGGTAGACATCGATGAGTTTCGCCCCGGCGCCCACCACCGCCGAGGTGCCGCTCGCCCGGACCTGGTTGAGCCGGGACACGTCGACGACCAGGCGGCCGTCGCCCGAGGACCAGCCGGCGTAGGAGTGGCCGCCGTTGCGCACGGCGACGCGGAGGCCGCGGGCGCGGGCGTAGGAGAGGGCCGTGCGGATGTCGTCGGGGTGCGCGACGTAGGCGACGGCGGCCGGGCGCAGGCCGTCGAAGCGGGTGTTGTAGAGCTGACGGGCCGTCGTCCAGTCGCTGTCGCCGGGGCGGAGCAGGGCGCCGTCCAGGGTGCGGGCGAGCGCGGCCCAGTCGGCGGCGGTGCGGTGCGCCGCCCCGGACGCCCCGGAGATCCTGGCGGACCCGGAGGAACCGGATGCCCCGGAAGCCAGGGTCGTACGGGAGGCGGCCGCGCCGGACGCGGCGCCGTTCCCGCCCGAACCGCCGCTGCACGCACCCGTGGCGAGCGCGGCGAGGGTCGCCGTGCCGCCCGATATGAACGCACGCCGTTCCATGTCGCGCCCTCCCTGTCGGTCTCGTATAGGCCCCGCATCGGCCCTGCATCGGCCCCGTGAACCGAGACGGCCGCCGGACCCGGCGGGTTCCTCCCCGGGGCGGAAGTCTGCCAGGGCGGTCCGGAGCGGACGCCCACCCGGACGCCCACCCTTGCGCGCACCCCGCCGTCGGACCTCCCGTCGGACCTGCCGTCGGGACCTGCACGTGTTCTCCCCGTGAGCGTTCCGTGACCTCACCGTGCCGACGGCAGGGGTTCACCCCGCGTTCACTTCCGGCCATCGGCGGCTTCACCTGTTCTGCCTAATTTCGGCCTTACCCGGTGCTGGTGCGCGACTCGGCGCACCGGTGTCGCCCACTCTTCGCACGCCGCCGGACAGGACGGCGGCAACTGGAAGGAACTCCCTCAAGTGAAGCTTCAGCGCAAGAACCGGCGGGCACTCGCTCTCGGCGCTCTCGCCGTCTCCGGCGCCCTGGCCCTCACAGCGTGCGGCTCCGACGACACGGGCGGCAAGGACAACGCCGGTGGCGGCAGCAGCACCGCGGCCTCCAACAGCTCCATCAAGTGCGACGGGGCCAAGGGCCAGCTGCTGGCCGACGGCTCCTCCGCGCAGAAGAACGCGATCGACGCCTGGGTGAAGGAGTTCAGCCAGGCCTGCGGCGTGCAGATCAACTACAAGGGCGGCGGCTCCGGCGCCGGTGTGACCGCGTTCGGCCAGGGCCAGGTCTCCTTCGCCGGCTCCGACTCGGCGCTCAAGCCGGAGGACGTCGCCGCGTCCAAGAAGGTCTGCTCCGGCGGCCAGGGCATCGACCTGCCGATGGTCGGCGGCCCGATCGCGGTCGGCTACAACGTCCCCGGCGTCTCGGACCTGGTGCTGGACGCGCCGACCCTGGCGAAGATCTTCGACGACAAGATCCAGAACTGGAACGACCCGGCGATCAAGAAGCTCAACCCGAACGCCAAGCTGCCCGACCTGAAGATCCAGGCCTTCCACCGCTCGGACGAGTCCGGCACCACGGACAACTTCACCAAGTACCTGAAGGCCGCCGCCCCGAGCGACTGGACGTACTCCGGCGGCAAGGCCTGGCAGGCCAAGGGCGGCCAGGCGGCCCCGCAGTCCTCCGGCGTGGCCCAGCAGGTCAAGCAGACCAACGGCGCCATCGGCTACTTCGAGCTGTCCTACGCCAAGGACCTGTCCACGGTCGCCATCGACACCGGCGCCTCCGCCCCGGTCAAGGCCACCGTCGACGGCGCCACCAAGGCCATCGCCGACGCCAAGGTCGTCGGCACCGGCAGCGACCTGTCGCTCAAGCTGAACTACGCCACCAAGGCCGACGGCGCCTACCCGATGGTCCTGGTCACCTACGAGATCGCCTGCGACAAGGGCAACAAGGCCGACACGCTGCCCGCGACCAAGGCGTTCCTGCGCTACATCGCCAGCGAGGACGGCCAGAAGATCCTCACCGAGAAGGACTACGCCCCGATCCCCGAGGCGATCATCAGCAAGGTCCGCACCACCATCGAGGGCCTGAGCTGATCCGAGTGCGGCCGGCCCCCACCCGGGGCCGGCCGCACCGTCCGGTGCACCGCCGCCAGGGGCCGTGAAAACGTGTACGGCTCCGCAGACCGGAGAACCCGATGGACATATCCACACAGCACACCGACGCCGCCGCGTCCCCCGGCGCGCCCGGCCCGGCCGCGCACCAGCGCGCCGCCCGCGCCGTCGCCCGCCCCGGAGACCGGATCTTCATCGGCCTGACCCGCGGGTCGGGCATCCTGCTCCTGGTGATCATGGCCGCGATCGCGGTCTTCCTCACCTACCGCGCGTGCCTCGCCATCAGCGACGACCACGGCAACTTCCTCACCACCTTCGAGTGGAACACCGGCCTGACCCCGCCGAGCTTCGGCATCGCCGTGCTCGTCTACGGCACGGTCGTCTCGTCGGTCATCGCCATGGCCATCGCGGTCCCGGTCGCGGTCGCCATCGCCCTCTTCCTCACCCACTACGCCCCGCGCCGCTTGAGCGGCCCGATCGCCTACGTGATCGACCTGCTCGCCGCCGTGCCGTCCATCGTCTACGGCCTGTGGGGCGCGCTGATCCTCGTCCCGCACATGAACGGCCTGTTCGGCTGGCTGGACAAGTACCTCGGCTGGACCGGGATCTTCTCCTGGAACGGCGGGGCGCCCCGCTCGATGCTCACCGTGGGCATCCTGCTGGCGATCATGATCCTGCCGATCATCACCAACGTGAGCCGCGAGGTCTTCCGGCAGGTCCCGCGCATGCACGAGGAGGCCGCCCTGGCCCTCGGCGCCACGCGCTGGGAGGTCATCCGCATGTCGGTGCTGCCCTTCGGCCGCTCCGGCGTGATCTCCGCCTCGATGCTCGGCCTCGGCCGCGCGCTCGGCGAGACGATGGCCGTGGCCACCGTGCTCTCCCCGACCTTCGAGATCAAGGCCAGCCTGCTCGACTCGGGCGGCGGCACCTTCGCCCAGAACATCGCCAGCAAGTTCAGCGAGGCGACCGAGTTCGGCCGGGACGCGCTGATCGCCTCCGGTCTGGTGCTCTTCGTCATCACCCTGCTGGTCAACGGCGCGGCCCGGCTGATCATCGCCCGCCGCAAGGAGTACTCGGGGGCCAACGCATGAGCACCGCAGCGATGTCCGACAAGCAGCGGCCGAGCAGCCTGCGCGGCGCCTCGCTGCCCCGGTGGACGCCCTGGGCGATCGCGGCCGGCTCGCTCGCCGTCGCGATCGTCCTCGGCCTGGCCGGCGGTCTGCACAGCCGCGTCCAGTGGGGCCTGATCGCCGCCGTCCTCTTCGTCCTCGGCACCTACGGCGTCACCGCCCGCGTCGAGGGCCGCCGGCAGGCCAAGGACCGCGTCGTGACCAGCCTGGTCTGGGTCGCCTTCCTGATCGCCCTGGTGCCGCTGATCTCCCTGGTGTGGGTGACCGTCAAGCGCGGTGTGAAGGTCCTCGACCCCTACTTCCTCACCCACTCGATGGGCGTGGTCGCCGACACCGAGCCGGGCGGCGGCATCTACCACGCCATCATCGGCAGCCTGGAGCAGGTGGGCCTGGCCACCCTGATCGGCGCGCCGGTCGGCGTCCTCACCGCGATCTACCTGGTGGAGTACGGCCGCGGCGCCCTCGCCCGCTCCGTCACCTTCTTCGTCGACGTGATGACCGGCATCCCGTCGATCGTCGCCGGTCTGTTCATCCTCAGCCTGATGCTGATGACCAAGACGCAGCCGTTCGGTTTCGCCGGCTCGCTGGCCCTGGCCATCCTCATGATGCCGGTCGTGGTCCGCTCCACCGAGGAGATGCTCAAGCTCGTCCCGAACGAGCTGCGCGAGGCATCCCTCGCCCTGGGCGTGCCCAAGTGGCGCACGATCCTCAAGGTGGTCCTGCCGACCTCCCTGGGCGGCATCACCACCGGCATCGTGCTGGCCATCGCCCGTATCGCGGGCGAGACCGCGCCCGTGCTGCTGCTGGTGTTCGGCAACCCGTTCATCAACACGAACCCCTTCGAGGGGGCGCAGTCCTCGCTGCCGCTGTACATCTACCAGCAGTACGCGAACAGCGCGGGCGAGGGAGCGGCGTACGACCGCGCGTGGGCGGCCTCGCTCACCCTGATCGCCTTCGTGATGATCCTCAACCTGGCGGCCCGCGGCATCGCCCGCTGGAAGGCGCCCAAGACCGGTCGTTGAAGCACCGACGCGCGGCCGGCGCCGCGCGAGCCCTTCCGGCGACACCCAGACTTTTTGGAAGTGAACCAGTCATGGCCAAGCGAATCGACGTGAGCGGACTCACCGCCTACTACGGCTCCCACAAGGCGATCGAGGACATCTCGATGACGGTCGAGCCGCGTTCGGTGACGGCCTTCATCGGGCCGTCCGGCTGCGGCAAGTCGACGTTCCTGCGCACCCTGAACCGCATGCACGAGGTCACCCCCGGCGGCCGGGTCGAGGGCAAGGTGATGCTCGACTCAGAGGACCTCTACGGCTCCGGCATCGACCCGGTCTCCGTCCGCCGCGAAGTGGGCATGGTCTTCCAGCGGCCCAACCCCTTCCCCACCATGTCGATCTTCGACAACGTGGCGGCGGGGCTGCGGCTGAACGGCAAGTACCGCAAGAGCGAGCTGAACGACATCGTCGAGAAGTCGCTCAAGGGCGCCAACCTGTGGAACGAGGTCAAGGACCGGCTGAACAAGCCGGGCTCGGGCCTGTCCGGCGGCCAGCAGCAGCGGCTGTGCATCGCCCGCGCGATCGCGGTCGAGCCGAAGGTGCTGCTCATGGACGAGCCGTGCTCCGCCCTCGACCCGATCTCGACCCTCGCCATCGAGGACCTGATCGGCGAGCTGAAGGAGCGCTTCACGATCGTCATCGTGACGCACAACATGCAGCAGGCCGCCCGTGTCTCGGACCGCACCGCGTTCTTCAACCTGGCCGCGGTCGGCCAGCCGGGCCGGCTGATCGAGATCGACGACACCGAGCGGATCTTCTCCAACCCGTCGGTGCAGGCCACGGAGGACTACATCTCCGGCCGCTTCGGCTGATCCCGGCGCCCGTCCTCGGCGACGGGGCCGGCGAGTCCCCTCGCGGTGCTGCATGGCGGTGCCACCGCGAGGACGCGGAAGGGCCCGTTCCCGGTTTGCCCGGGGCGGGCCCTTACGTATGCGCTCGGCTACCTATGCGCGCGGCGCGCGGCGTTTTCTACAGGAACGCCAGGTTGATCAGGGAGAAGGCGGCGGCCGCCACCAGCGCCGCGGCCGGCATGGTGATGAACCAGCCGAGCACGATGTTCTTGGCGACGCCCCAGCGGACCGCGTTGACCCGCTTGGTCGCGCCCACGCCCATGATCGCGGAGGTGATCACATGGGTGGTGGAGATCGGCGCCTTGAACAGGAACGCCGTGCCGAACATGATCGACGCGCCGGTCGCCTCGGCGGCGAAGCCCTGCGGCGGGTCCAGCTCGATGATCTTGCGGCCCAGGGTGCGCATGATGCGCCAGCCGCCCGCGTAGGTGCCCAGCGACAGCATCAGCGCGGAGACCAGCTTCACCCACACCGGGATGGGGTCGCCGTAGGTCTCGGCGCCGCCGATGACCAGCGCCATCACCACGACGCCCATGGTCTTCTGCGCGTCCTGGAGACCGTGGCCGAGGGCCATGCCGGCCGCCGAGACGGTCTGCGCTATGCGGAAGCCGCGCTTGGCCTTGTGCGGGTTGGCGCGGCGGAAGATCCACATGATCGCCGTCATCACCAGGTAGCCGCCGACCAGGCCGACCACCGGGGACAGGAACATCGGGATGACGATCTTGTCGAGGACTCCCGACCAGTGCACCGCCGTGCCGCCGGCCAGCGCCGCGCCGACCAGGCCGCCGAACAGGGCGTGCGAGGAGGACGAGGGCAGGCCGAAGTACCAGGTGACCAGGTTCCACACGACGCCGCCGAGCAGGGCCGCGAAGAGGATGGCCATGCCCTGGCCGCCGGTGGGCGTGTCGATCAGGCCCTCGCTGACCGTCTTGGCGATGCCGCTGCCGAGGAAGGCGCCGGCGAGGTTCATCACCGCGGCCATCGCCAGCGCGGCCCGCGGCGTGAGCGCGCGGGTCGACACGGAGGTGGCGATGGCGTTGGCGGAGTCGTGGAAGCCGTTGGTGTACGCGAAACCGAGCGCGACCAGGATGGTCAGTATCAGAGCGAAGGTGTCCATGGACGCCTCAGGACTCCTTGACCGCGATGGTCTCCACCGTGTTCGCCACGTGCTCGAAGGCGTCCGCCGCCTCCTCCAGCACGTCCACGATCTGCTTGAGCTTCAGCACCTCGATCGCGTCGTACTTGCCGTTGAACAGGTGGGCGAGGAGCTTGCGGTGGATCTGGTCCGCCTGGTTCTCCAGGCGGTTCACCTCGATCCAGTACTCGGTGAGGTTGTCCATGGTCCGCAGGTGCGGCATGGCCTCCGCCGTGAGCTCCGCGGCCCGCGCCAGCACCTCGATCTGCTGCTCGACGCCCTTGGGCAGTTCCTCGACGTTGTAGAGGACGACCAGGTCGACGGCCTCCTCCATGAAGTCCATGATGTCGTCGAGGGACGAGGCGAGGGAGTAGATGTCCTCGCGGTCGAAGGGCGTGATGAAGGAGGAGTTCAGCTGGTGGAAGATCGCGTGTGTGGCGTCGTCGCCCGCGTGCTCCGCGGCCCGCATGCGCTCTGCGATCTCGCCCCGGGCGGAGGAGTCCGCCCCGAGCAGTTCCATCAGGAGCTTCGAGCCCGTGACGATGTTGTCCGCGGACGCGGCGAACATGTCATAGAAGCTCGTCTCCCTGGGGGTCAGACGAAAGCGCACGTGTGGTCCTCGGGGTGCTTCGGTTTCGGTCAGGGTGATGCTAAGCGCATCATCCGGCCACGGCTAAGGGGCCGTCCCCAGTGTCGCCCATCAGGCACAGTGGTCGGCACGGGGGCGGACCAAGGCTCCTGTACCCCGGAAAATTCGTTACCATATACCGGGCAGGGGTATGTCTGCCCATCTTGTTCCAGCAGGAGGACGCGATGACGACCACCGAGGCCGGCGCGACGGCGCCCTGCGAGAGCGAACAGGGCGGGCCGGGGCACGTCACCCACGGCTACCACAAGCAGAAGGACGAGCACCTCAAGCGGCTGCGCCGGATCGAGGGCCAGATCCGGGGCCTGCAGCGCATGGTCGACGAGGACGTCTACTGCATCGACATACTCACCCAGGTGTCCGCCTCCACCAAGGCCCTCCAGTCCTTCGCGCTGCAACTGCTGGAGGAGCACCTGCGGCACTGCGTGGCCGACGCGGCCGTCAAGGGCGGCGCCGAGATCGACGCCAAGGTCGAGGAGGCCACGAAGGCGATCGGCCGGCTGCTGCGGACGTGACGCGCGTGACGCGGTGACGTGAGTCACACAGCGGCGGGCACCGTGCCGGAACTCACCGGCCGGTTTCCGTCCGTCGCTCCTCGGTCACCCTCAGCACCTCGTCGATGCACTCCAGACTGAGCCGTCCCCGGGCCGCCGACGCCGCGATGATCAGCTCCCCGCACAGTTCGATCTCGGCGAGGGCCACGTGGTCCTGAACTGCCGTACCGCCGACCGGAGCCACGCGCGTCACCTCTTCTCTGCCGTCACCGGCTTCCTAGAGTAGGGAGGGCGGGGGTCGTGCGCATGGCACGTAAGGGCTAGTTCGCCTCGGCGATACGGCCGGTGTAGATGTCCCGGGCGTGCGGCAGGGTCACGGTGACCCGGGTGCCGAAGGCGAACAGCAGCGTCGTGGAGTCGACGGCCACCGGGCTGCCGCTGCGGCCGTTGACGAACGAGAAGCTCTGCCGGAGCTTGCGGACACGGCCCTGGTCGTCGAGGTACGCGTCGAACGGCACCTGCGCCGTGGCGAACCCTTTCGCCGCCGCCCGCAGCGCCGCCCGGTCGGCCCCCGAGGCGGCCCGCGCCGCCAGCGCCAGGTCGGCGGTGCCCCGGAAGTGCCGCACCGCCACCCCCGCCACCTCGGTACGCCCCAGGTACGTCGCCCTGCGCGTCCCGCGCAGCACCCCGGCCGCGACGAGCGGGTCGGTGGCGCCGCCGGTGACGAGATTGCCGTCGGACAGCGTCGCCGTCGCCACCCGCACCCACTTGTCGGCGGGCACGCCCGCGCCCCGGTGCTTCATGAACAGGGCGCCCGGCGCGAGGAGCTCCACGATCGGCACGTGCTCGGGGGCCCCGGCCGGATCGGTGGGCAGCACCACGGTGAGCTGTCCGAGCTGCCCGCGGAAGTCGTAGGCGCCCTCGCCGCGGATCGTCACCCGGGTCCCGCCGGTGGCCATCTCCATCGCCGTACGGGTCTGCGAACTGCCCGCCGACAGCAGCGCCTCGGGGGCGTGGCGCAGGGTGCGCACCGGATCGTCGGCGGCGCGGGTGTCCTCGGAGGCGGCGCCCACTCCGGCGCATCCCGAGACGCACGCGCAGAGCAGCAGCCCCGCCGCGAACACCGCGCCGTCCCTCTGCCGTCGCTGCCGCTTGGCCATCGCCTGCCTACCCCCAGCCGGTACGTCCGTCACGGGCCCCTCCTCGTCCGGATAACGACGGGTGGGGGACCCCGTCACGCGGGGACCGCCGCCACCGCGAACCGCAACCGGGCGTTCACCCGGCCTGGGTAGCGTGGTGGGCGTGGCGCAGCAGGAGGGGCAGGGCCCCGGCCAGGAGCAGCGGAACGCCCCGGAGTACCAGGGGCGCCCCGACCATCGCACGACGACCGCCGAGCAGGGCCGCTTCTGCGTGGCGCGGTGCAGCTGCGGCTGGCGCGGGCCCGCGCGCCGGGCGCGCAGCCTGGCGCGCACGGACGCGGAGGGGCACACGGGGGGCGGCTGACGGTGGGCGGCTGACGGGCGCGGGGTGGTGATTCGGTACCGCGGTTCCGGGCGGTGGCGCGCCGGCGCCGCGCTCAGCCGGCGCCGACCGTCCGTTTCTGCCAGGACTGCTGGAAGGCGAACCGCGCCGCCTCCACCTCGTGCCGCTGGTCGGCGTGGAGCACGCCGAGCGCGTACGCGGTCGCCGGGGCGATGCGCGGGGTGCGGGCCGCCGCCGACGCGGCCGCCGCCGCCTCGGCGGCGTCCCGGTGCCGGTTCAGCGCCTGGCCGGCCGCCAGCAGCCGCGGGTCCACCGGCGCGTCCGGGTCCTCGCCGCCGCGCAGCGCCTCGCAGGCGTAGCGGTGCAGGCGCAGCAGCAGCCGGACCTGGTGCCAGGGGGCGTCCTGCGGGTGCGGCGCCGGGTCCGGGGACAGGCCGTGGATCAGTGCCGCCGCGTTGTACGGGCTGCCCGCGGTGACCAGCGGCAGGGCGGCGACGGCGTCGGTCAGCCGCTCCTCGGCCGCGGCGGCCAGGGGGCGCAGGTCGGCGGTGTGCGCGGCGGGGGTGAGCGGGACGTCGCTGGCGAGGACGGCGACCTTGTCGGCCACCGCGTGGAAGCGGGCGGAGCCGAGGGCCTGGAGGGCGGTGGAGTGGGCGCGGGTGCGGGCCAGGGTGAGCTGGCGGTCGAGCAGGGCGCCCGCCTTGGCGGCGCCGACGGTGAGGTTGCCCCGGTCCGAGGGCGCGGGGCCTCTCGCCGGAGTCGTGGGACGGGGGACCGGGCCGGCGGGTGCCGTGGCGGGCACCGCGGCGCCCGCTCTGCCCCGGGCGCCGGCGGCGGGCTCCGGTGCGGCGGCGGTCCCCGGCGTCCCGGCGGCACGACTGCCCGCGGCCACCTCGACGAGCGCGTCCGCGGGCGCGTCGGCCCGCGGGGAGAGGCGGTTCAGGGCCTGGAGCAGGCGGTCAAGGCGGGAGTGGCAGGCGTGTTCCAGGGCCAGGGTGCCGGAGAGCCAGGCGAGTTCGGGGCGGAGTTCCTCTGCCCAGGTCTCCTCCAGCAGGGGGCGGAAGGTGTGCAGGCTGCCGCTGATGCGGCGGGCCGAGCGGCGCAGGGCGCGCGCCGCGTCGACGGGCTCCGCCGGGCCGCCCGCCCCGCCGCCGCTCTCCTGGTGCAGGCGCAGGGCGCGCAGGAACTCCGTCGCCTGGGCGCGCAGGTACGCCGCGAGGGCGGCGGCGGGCACGGACGCGGCGGCGGCCGTGGAATCCGTCGGGTCAAGGTGTCGCTGTGCCACGCCGGCGCCTCCGGGCGTCTATGAGCATCTCCTGAACGTTGCGCAGGGGCTGGCCGTCCGGATCGGTCGCGTGCCGGGTCCACTCGCCGTCCGGGCCGAGGTGCCAGGAGGCGGTGGTGTCGGACATGCCGGTCTCGAGCAGCCGGTTGAGCGTGGCCCGGTGGGTGGGATCGGTGACCCGGACCAGGGCCTCGATGCGGCGGTCGAGGTTGCGGTGCATCATGTCGGCGCTGCCGATCCACATCTCGGGTTCGCCGCCGCCGCCGAACCCGAAGACGCGGGAGTGCTCCAGGAAGCGGCCGAGGATGGAGCGGACGCGGATGTTCTCCGACAGGCCGGGGACGCCGGGGCGCAGCGCGCAGATGCCGCGCACCCACACGTCGACGGGGACGCCGGCCTGCGAGGCGGCGTACAGCGCGTCGACGACCGCCTCGTCGACCATGGAGTTGACCTTGATACGGATGAACGCGGGGCGTCCGGCGCGGTGGTGCTGGATCTCCTTGTGGATGCGGGAGACCAGGCCGTCGCGCAGGGACTTGGGGGCGACGAGCAGGCGGCGGTAGGTCTCGCGGCGGGAGTAGCCGGAGAGCCGGTTGAAGAGGTCGGAGAGGTCCGCGCCGACCTGCGGGTCGGCGGTGAGCAGGCCGAGGTCCTCGTAGAGGCGGGCGGTCTTGGGGTGGTAGTTGCCGGTGCCGACGTGGCTGTAGCGGCGCAGCGTGTCGTCGCCCTCCTGACGGACCACCAGCGACAGTTTGCAGTGCGTCTTCAGGCCGACGAGGCCGTAGACGACGTGGCAGCCGGCCTCCTCCAGTTTGCGCGCCCACTTGATGTTGGCGTGCTCGTCGAAGCGGGCCTTGATCTCGACCAGGACGAGGACCTGCTTGCCGGACTCGGCGGCGTCTATGAGCGCGTCCACGATCGGGGAGTCGCCCGAGGTCCGGTACAGGGTCTGCTTGATGGCGAGGACGTCGGGGTCGGCGGCGGCCTGCTCCAGGAAGGCCTGCACGGAGGTGGAGAAGGAGTCGTAGGGGTGGTGCAGCAGGACGTCGCGGCTGCGCAGCGCGGCGAAGATGTCCGGCGGGGAGGCCGATTCGACCTCGGCGAGGTCGCGGTGGGTGCCGGCGATGAACTTCGGGTACTTCAGCTCGGGCCGGTCCAGGCTGTGGATGCGGAACAGGCCGGTCAGGTCGAGGGGGCCGGGCAGCGGGTAGACCTCGGCCTCGCCGATCTTCAGCTCGCGCACGAGGAGGTCCAGGACCTCGCGGTCGATGGACTCCTCGACCTCCAGGCGCACCGGCGGCCCGAAGCGGCGCCGCATCAGCTCCTTCTCCAGTGCCTGGAGGAGGTTCTCGGTGTCGTCCTCCTCGACCTCCAGGTCCTCGTTGCGGGTGAGGCGGAAGGTGTGGTGCTCAAGGACCTCCATGCCCGGGAACAGCTCCTCCAGGTGGGCGGCGATGACGTCCTCGAGGGGGACGTAGCGGCCGGGGGAGCTCTCCAGGAAGCGGTTGAGCAGCGGGGGCACCTTGACGCGGGCGAAGTGGCGGTGTCCGGTGACCGGGTTGCGCACCACGACGGCCAGGTTCAGGGAGAGGCCGGAGATGTACGGGAAGGGGTGCGCGGGGTCGACGGCGAGGGGGGTCAGCACGGGGAAGATGCGCTGGCGGAAGAGGGTGAACAGGCGGGCCTGCTCCTTGTCCGTCAGTTCGCTCCAGCGCACCAGGTGGATGCCCTCCTCCGCCAGGGCGGGGGCGACGTCCTCGTGGTAGCAGGCGGCGTGCCGGGCCATCAGCTCGCGCGAGCGCGCCCAGATCATCTCCAGCACCTCGCGGGGCTGGAGCCCGGAGGCGGAGCGGGTGGCCACGCCGGTGGCGATGCGGCGCTTGAGGCCGGCCACCCGGACCATGAAGAACTCGTCCAGGTTGCTGGCGAAGATGGCGAGGAAGTTCGCGCGCTCCAGCAGGGGGGTGTTCGGGTCCTCGGCGAGTTCGAGGACCCGTTCGTTGAAGGCGAGCCAGCTGCGTTCGCGGTCGAGGAAGCGGCCCTGCGGCAGGGTGTCGGCGCCGTCCGCCGACTCGTCGTAGCCGTCGAGGTCGGCGTCGATGTCGGGGTCCAGGTCGGAGACCGCGGCCGCCACGGTGTGCGAGCGGTGGGCGGCGATCGCGCCCACGGAGGGCTGGACCGGCTGGAGCGGCTGGACCTGTGCTGCCTGGGCGTCTGACTGGCTCATGAATCCATTCTTCCGCGCGGGGGGCGATACAGGCGCGTCGGAAAGCGCGGGCGGGAGCACGGCGGCGGACCCCTCGGGGGGCGGCGGGGGCTCGGGCACGGCGGGCTTCATTGGGTGAGCGTCGCAAGCCAGTCTGAATCACCGGTTACGGCGACATGACGTGCGGGCTAGCGGGACACGGCTCGCGGGTTCCGGGGGAGGGGGTTCCTTGAGGGGGAGCGGGTCGGTTGTCCCGGCCCGGGAAAGCCGGGGCGGACCTCCCCCGGAACTCCGCCCTCGGCAGCCGCCGGGAAAATCGTGGGCCGGGCAGTGAACCGGACGGACGGTCCCGGCCGATGAGGGGTTGTGAGCGGAACGAGAAGCGACGGGGAGCTGCTGCGGTGCATCGCCGCGGAGCGGGACCGGCGCGCCTTCGAGGAGCTGTACCGGCGGTACGCGCCGTGGCTGGCCGCGCGGCTGCGCGGGCGGTGCGCCGACCCGGCGATGGTCGACGACGTCGTCCAGGAGACCTTCCTGGCCCTCTGGCGCGGCAAGGCCGTCTACCGCGAGGACGGCGACGTGGCCGGCTGGCTGTGGCGGATCGGCGCCCGCCGGCTGGTCGACGCGCTGCGCGGCGACGGCGCCCGCGGCCGGCTGCGCCAGGCGCTCGCCCGGCTGCGCCACCGCGACGAGGCGTCCGCAGAGGAACGCGTGCTCTCGGGGGTCGAGCACGGGGACCTCGCGGGCGCCCTCACCCGGCTGTCACCGGAGCTGCGGGCGGTCCTGCAGGCCACGGTGATCGACGGACTCACGACCCGGGAGGCGGCCGTACTGCTCGGCATTCCGCCCGGCACGGTCAAGACGCGGGCGATGCGTGCCCGCAAGCAACTGCGGGAGGCGCTGGCATGAGCGGCGACACCAACCCTCGTCGGACCTGGCACCTGGCCGAGGAGGACCTGCGCGCCTACGACCGGGGCGAGCTGGCCCCGCCGCTGCTGTGGTCCGCCGACGCCCACCTCGCCGGCTGCGCCGAGTGCCGGGTGCGGCTCGCCGGCCTCGCCGACCCGGCCGTGCTCGACGCCGGCTGGGCCCGGCTCGACGCCGAGCTGGACGCACCGCGCCCGAGCCTGCTGGAACGGCTGCTGCTGCGGTGCGGCGTCGCCGACCACACCGCGCGGCTGCTGGCCGCCACACCGGTGCTGCGCCGGTCCTGGCTGCTGGCCGTGACCGCCGTCCTGGTCATGACCGTCGCCGCCTCCGACGCCCTGCGCCAGGCCGACTCGCCCACCCTGTTCCTCGCGCTCGCCCCGCTGCTGCCGCTGGCGGGGGTGGCGCTGGCGTACGGGCCCGTGTGCGACCCGGCGTACGAGATGGCCGTCGTCGCGCCGCTGCACGGGTTCCGGCTGGTGCTGGTGCGGACGGTGGCCGTGCTGGCCGTCGGGCTCGGCATGAACGGGCTCGCCACCCTCGCCCTGCCCGGCTACGGGCTGCGGGCGCTGGCCTGGCTGCTGCCCGCGCTCGCCCTCACCGCGACTGGGCTCGCGCTCACCCCGCGACTGGGCGCGGTCCTCGCGCCCGCCCTGACCGGCGGCGGCTGGATCGCCCTGCTGGCGGTGGCCGCGACCGGACGGCACGGCGACGCGCCGCTGCCGCCGTTCACCGCGGCCGGACAGGGCGCCGCCGCGGCCGTCGCCGCCCTCGCCGTCGTCCTCCTCGTCCACCTCCGCGACCGCTTCGACTTCGCCGCCGACCGCACCGCGCCCACCGGCGGCCCCTACGGAGGCACGCCATGACCCGCGCCCGCCCCGCCCCCCGGCGGCCGGCCCGGGCGTCCCGCGTCCGCCCCGCCCCGGCGCCCCGCCGCTTCCCCGCCCCCGGCGTCTTCGACGCCCCCCTTCCGCACGGGAGTGCCTCGTGACCGTCACCGTCTCCGCCTCCGGGCTCACCCTCCGCTACGGCGGCACCGTCGCCCTCGACGACGTGGCGCTGCGGCTGGAGGAGGGCATCACCGGACTGCTCGGGCCCAACGGGGCCGGCAAGACCACGCTGCTGCGGGTGCTCGCCACCGCGGTGCCCGCCGACCGGGGCGCCTTCACCGTCCTCGGCCACGACCCGGGCACCGCCGCGGGCCGCCTCGCGGTGCGCCGCACCCTCGGCTACCTGCCGCAGAACCCCGGCTTCCACCCGGACTTCACGGCGTTCGCGTTCGTCGACTACGTGGCGATCCTCAAGGAGCTGACCGACCGCGCCGCCCGCCACCGCGAGGTGCGGCGGGTGCTGGCGGAGGTCGACCTCGCCGACGTGCGCGGCCGGCGGATCAAGCGCCTGTCCGGCGGCATGCGCCAGCGCGTCGCCCTGGCCGCCGCCCTGGTCGGCGACCCCCGCTTCCTCGTCCTGGACGAGCCCACCGCGGGGCTCGACCCCGAGCAGCGGATGCGCTTCCGGGAGCTGATCACCCGCACCGGCGAGGGCCGCACCGTCCTGCTGTCCACCCACCAGACCGAGGACGTCGCGATGCTCTGCCACCGGGTGATCGTCATGGCCGGCGGCCACGTCCGCTTCGAGGGAACCCCCGCCGAGCTGACCGCCCGCGCCGCCGGCCGGGTGTGGTCCAGCGCCGAACGCGACCCGGGCGCCCGCGCCGGCTGGCGCACCGGCGCCGGCGCCTTCCGCAACGTGGGCGATCCGCCCGAGGGCGCCGACCTGCTCGAACCCACCCTGGAGGACGGCTACCTGCTCACCCTCGACGACACCGGCGCACAGGCGGTCACCCGATGACCACGACCGTCACCGCCCCGGACGCCGCCGTGACCCCCGCCGCGGCCCCCGGCGGCCCGCGCGCCCGGGCCGTCCTCGCCCTCGCCCTGTTCGAGGCGCGCGAACTGCTCCAGCAGATCGTCGTCCTGGTCTTCTTCACCGTGTACACGGTCGCCGTCGTCCGGCAGATGATCTCCGGGCACCTCGGCTGGCACGAGCTGACCGGCCACGAGGGCATGGCCGGCTACCCCGCCCTCCAGGACGCCGACCGGGAGACCCAGACCAGCGCCGTGCTGCTCGGCGTCGCCCTGTTCCTCTGCGCCAACCGGGCCGTGCTGCGCTCCCGCCGCCAGGACACCGACCGGCACTTCGGCACCCTGGCCATGGACCCGTGGCGGCGCACCCTCGGGCACGCCCTCTCCGTCGTCCCGTTCGCCCTGTTCAGCGGCCTGATCGTCGCCGTGCGCTTCGGCTGGGCGGCGCTCAGGCCCGGCGCGGTCGGCCACGGCTCCGTCTTCGAACTCGCGGTGTCCCCGCTGACGGTGCTGCTGTGCGGGGTCGCGGGCGTGCTGCTGGCCCGGCTGGTCCCCTCCGCCTTCGCCGCCCCGCTCCTCGCGGTCACCGCGTACGTCGTCGTCCTGGACTCCCTGGTGTTCGCGGACAGCCACTGGACCCAATGGCTGTCCCCGGTGGTGGCCGAGTCCGGCGGCGATCCGCTCCCCTCCGACCTGATCGGCCGCCCGGCCGCCTGGCACGCCCTCTACCTCACCGGCCTGATCGCGCTCCTGCTGTGCGCGGCGCTGCTGCGCAGCGGCGGCCGCACCGCCCGGATCAAGGCGGCGACCGCCCTCGCGCTGGCCGCCACCGCCGCCGGGATCGCCGGCCAGTCCCCGGGCCCGTCGGCCGCGCTCCAGGCGGCCCGGGCGCAGGTGTCCGAGCACCCGGAGAGCGTCGAGCGCTGTGCCGTGCGCGGGGCGACGACCTACTGCGCGCTGCCCGAGTGGACCGGCCGCACCGCCGACTGGGCCGAGGCCGTCGAGCGGGTGCGCTCGCTGACGCCCGGCCCCGCCGCCGCCCGGCCGCTGACCGTGCGGCAGCGCGTCGAAGCCCGTTACGGCCTGGAGGGCGACTCCTCCTACGACCCGCTCACCGCACCCGGCGTCGTCACCGTGGGCACCCGCTGGGGCGGCAACCGGGTACCCGAGTTCTCGACCGGGCTGGCCTCCACGCTGGTCGCGGGCGACGAGAAGGCCGGCGGCGAGGTGTGCGACGGCCGGGTGGTGGCCGTCATGTGGCTCGCGCTGGGCGCCGCCGACGACCCGCTCGGCCAACTGCGCGCCGTCCGGCTGGACGACAGCACCGAGGGCGGCTCGTACGTCCTGACGCCCACGTCCGGGCTGCTGATGAGCGCCGGCCAGACCAAGGTCGTGGCGGAGCTGCTGCACCGCCCGCGCGCGGAGGTGACGGCGCGGGTCAAGGCCCGCTGGACCGAGCTGACCAGGCCCGGCGTCTCCACGGCCCGGGCGGCGGAGCTGCTGGGCGTCGCGGCCACCGGCCTGGGCGCGGAGGGAGGGAACTCGTGCTCCGAGTGACGGTTGGAGGCGACGCGGGACGCGGGGCCGCGCTGCGGGCGCTGGCCGGCGCGGTGTGGCGGGTGCTGCCCTGGCGGGCGCTGGCGGCCGCGGGCGGCGCGGGCGCGGCGATGGCCGCCGGCACCCGGCTGCCCGGGCAGCAGCCGGACGCGCTGATCGGCCTGCTGGTGCTCCGGCTGGCCGCACTGGCCGGCGGGCTGGGGCTGGCGTTCCTGTTCGACGACCCCGCCCGGCACACCACCGAGACGGTCCCGGTGCGGCGGCCCGTGCGGGCCGGGCTGCGCCTGGCGCTCGTCGCGCCGCTCGCGGCGGGGTGGTGGGCGGCGGTGCTGTTCCTCGTGCCCGCCGCGGCCCGGCCGCCGGCCGGCGCGGTCACGCTGGAGGCGGCCGCGATCGGGGCGGGCGCGGTGGCCCTGGCGGCGGCCTCGGTACGGCTGCGGAGCGAGCCGGGACCCGGCGCGGGCGCCGCCCTCGCCCTGCTCGCGCTGGCCGTGGCCGCGCTGCTGCTGCCGAACCGGTGGGACCTGCTGGCCCCGCCCGGCGACCCGGACTGGGGCCAGGCGCACCGGCGGTGGGCGGCGCTGCTGGGCTGGGCGGCGGTGCTGTGCGCGGCCTGCCTGCCGCAGCCGCTGCGAAGACGTCGGCCCGCGCTCCGCACCCGCCGCCCACCGGACCCCGACGCCCCGGCACCGCTCCACGGCACCTGAGGCCCACGGGCCGCGCCCCGCCCGCGCACCACGTCCCGCGGGGTCTGTCAGGTCTCCGTGCGGTACATCAGGTCCGTTTCGTACGTGGTGAAGCCCAGGCGTTCGTAGACCGTCACCGCCGCCTTGTTGTCGGCGTCGACGTACAGCATCGCGGTCGGCAGGCCCGCCTCGGCGAGGTGGCGCAGGCCGATCACCGTGAGGGCCTTGCCGAGGCCGCCGCCCTGCGCGCCGGGGCGGACGCCGACGACGTACACCTCGCCGAGCCGTTCCTCGGCGTGGACCTTGGTCCAGTGGAAGCCGACCAGCCGACCCGCGCGCTCGGCGAGGAAGAAACCGGCCGGGTCGAACCACGGCTGGGCCTCGCGGTCGTCGAGGTCCCGCTGGGTGAGGGAGCCCTGCTCGGGGTGGTGGGCGAACGCCTCGGCGTTCACCGCGAGCCACGCGGCGTCGTCCTGACCGGGGACGAAGGACCGTACCGTGACGCCCTCGGGCAGCGCCGCCTCCGGCAGGGCGAAGTCCGTCAACGGCCGCCGCATCTGGCGCAGTTCGCGGAAGAGGGTGAGGCCGAGGACCTGGGCGAGGTGCCGGGCGGCGGAGTGCCCGCCGTGCGCCCAGACCCGAAGTCGCTTGCCGGAGGCGGCCAGCAGCGCCGCGCCCAGCGCCCGCCCGTGCCCGTGCCCGCGGTGCGCCGGGTGGACGACCAGCTCGGCGGCGGGCGCCTCCACGGGGTCGGTGTCCTCCAGCTGCGCGTAGCCGACGAGGTCGCCGTCGACGCTGAGCAGCAGGTGCGACACGCCTGCGCGGGCGCCGCCGCGCAGTTGCAGCCGGCCCTGCTCGGACACCGCCTGCCGGCCGTCCGCGCGGGCCGCCGCCGCCAGCAGTTCCAGCACGGCGTCGGCCTGTTCCGGGGTCGGCTCGGAGAGGGTTTCGAGCCGGCGGGCGATCGGTGCGCTGTCGTCGCTGGTCATGGCTCAGAGAGTACAGAGCCGCGGCCCGCGCCCGGCAGCGCAGGGCACGCCCGGGGCACCGCCCGCCATGGGCGCGGCCGCGCCCCGACGGGGCGCTACGGGGCGGCGGGCGGCGTCCGCGGCGGGGTCTCCGGCGGCGGGGTCGGTGCGCCGGGCAGCCGTACGGTGGCCACCGTGCCGCCGCCGGCGGCCGGGGACAGAGTGACCTCGCCGCCGGACTGGCGGACCGTGCGGGCGACGATGGACAGCCCGAGACCCGAGCCGGGCAGCGCGCGGGCGCTCGGTGAGCGCCAGAAACGGTCGAAGACGTGCGGGAGTTCGTCGGCGGCGATGCCGGGGCCGTGGTCGCGGACGGTGAGGACGCCGTCGGCGAGCCGGACCTCTACCGTGCCGCCCTCGGGGCTGAACTTCACCGCGTTGTCGAGGATGTTGACGACCGCGCGCTCCATCGCCGCCGGCTCCGCGCGGACGAACCAGGGCTCCACGTCGGCCGTGATGGTCAGCTCGCGGCCGCGCAGCCGGGCCCGGCGCAGCGCCGCCTCCACGGTGTCCTGGAGCGCGATCACCTGGATGCGCTCGCCGCGCTGGCTGTCGGAGCGGGACAGCTCCTGGAGGTCGCCGATGAGCGAGGCCAGCTCCGTCATCTGCGCCTTCACCGACGCCAGCAGCGCCTTGCGGTCGGCCTCGGGCAGCGGGCGGCCGGTCTCCTCGCTGCGGGTGAGGAGTTCGATGTTGGTGCGCAGGGAGGTCAGGGGCGTGCGCAGTTCGTGGCCGGCGTCGGCGATCAGCTGCTGCTGGAGGTCGCGGGAGGAGGCCAGGGAGGCGGTCATGGAGTTGAAGGAGCGCGACAGCCGGGCGATCTCGTCCTCGCTGTCGTCCGCCACGGGGATGCGGATGGTCAGGTCCTCGGTGCGGGCCACGTGCTCGACGGCCTCGGTGAGCCGGTCGACGGGCCGCAGTCCGGCGCGGGCCACCGCGAGGCCGGCCGCGCCGGCCCCGACGACGCCTATCCCGGAGACGAGCAGCAGGATCAGCGCCAGGTCGTTCAGGGTCCGCTGGGTGCTCTCCAGGGGGGTGGCGATGAGCAGGGCGGTGCCGGGGAAGAGGTGGGGCTCGGTGCCCAGGCCCTGGGTGACGATCAGGGGGAGCGTCAGCACCCGTACGGACGTGCCGTCGCTGGCGGTGCCGTTGCGCAGCACCTGCACCCCGTCGCGGTTGCCGCTACCGCTGAGCCGCCGGATCACGTCGCGGTCGGAGGCGGTCACCTTCACCACGCCGGCGGAGTTCGAGGAGACGCAGGCGGTGCCGTCCGCCCGCACCAGCTGGAGGTAGTAGTTGCCGCGGGTGCGCAGCTCGCTAGGGGAGCCCTGCGGGGTCTGGGTGCAGTCGCTGAGGGCGCCCACCACGTCGGAGTAGTGCTGCGGCTGCTGGGTGGCCTGCTTCAGGTCCTCGTCGACCTGCGCGAGGAGCCGGCCGCGGACGATGAACCAGCACGTCACCGACACCACGGCGACGCCGAACGCCACCGCGGCCGCCACCAGCAGCGCCAGCCGGGACCGCATCGGCAGGGCGCGGTAGCGGCGCACGGCGCCCTTCACTCCGCGCCGCCCTGCCGCAGGACGTAGCCGACGCCGCGCACGGTGTGCACCAGGCGCGGCTCGCCGCCGGCCTCGGTCTTGCGCCGCAGGTACATCACGTACACGTCGAGCGAGTTGGACGAGGGCTCGAAGTCGAAGCCCCAGACCGCCTTCAGGATCTGCTCGCGGGTGAGCACCTGGCGCGGGTGGGCCATGAACATCTCCAGGAGCGTGAACTCGGTGCGGGTCAGCTCCACCGGGCGGCCGCCGCGGGTGACCTCGCGGGTGGCGAGGTCCATGCGCAGGTCGCCGAAGGCGAGCACGTCGCCCTCGTCGGCGGCGCCCGCCACGGCCGCGGCGTAGGAGCTGCGGCGCAGCAGGGCGCGGATCCGGGCGAACAGTTCGTCCAGTTCGAACGGCTTGACCAGGTAGTCGTCGGCGCCGGCGTCCAGGCCGGTGACCCGGTCGCCGACGGTGTCGCGGGCGGTCAGCATCAGGATGGGGGTGGTGTCGCCGGTGCCGCGGATGCGGCGGGCCGCCGTCAGGCCGTCCATGCGGGGCATCTGGATGTCCAGGACGACGAGGTCGGGCCGGTAGGCGGCCGCCTTCTCCAGCGCGTCCGCCCCGTCCACGGCGACCTCGGTGCCGTAGCCCTCGAAGGCGAGGCTGCGCTGGAGCGCTTCGCGCACCGCGGGCTCGTCGTCGACGATCAGGATGCGCTGGGGGTCACGGTCGCGGTCGCCGTCGGCGGGGCTCATCGGTGGGCGTTCCTCGGGTGGTGGTGGACTGGCGTGGGGCGGTCGGGCGGTCGGGCGGTCGGGCGGTCCTGGCGGGACGCCCCTCAGGCTCGCATGTTTCCCGGCCGCCCCGTGCCCTTCAAGCCGCCATGGCCGTCAGCCGGCGCAGCGGCACCTTGTGGCGGTGCGGGCGCGCGGCCGGTGTGCGCAGCCCCATCAGCTGCGGCACCTCGGCGGCCTCGGGGATCCGGTGCGCGGCGAGGACGGGAGGGCCGGCGGGAGTGCGCGGGTCGGCGGGAGCGTGCGGGTCGGCGGGGACGGGAGGGCCGGAGGGGGCCGGGGCGGTACGGGGGCTGCCGGGGGAGGCCGGGTGCCGGCGGGCGGTGACGTCGGCACCGGCGGTGGTGGCGGGAGCGGTGGTGGCGGGAGCCGGGCGGACCTGCTCCTCGGCGGCCGGGCCCGGATGACCCGGGACCGTGCGGAGCCGGCCGTCGGCCGCCGGGCCTGTGTACGCCCGGCCGTGGGCCGCCGGACCCGTGTGCGCCCGGTTGTCGGCCGCCGGACCCGTGTCCGCGCGACCGGTGGCGGCCGGGGCCGCGTGCAGCGCGGCCGGGACCTGGTCCGCCAGAGCGGCGGTGCCCGCCGGGGCGGCGGTGCGCCTGGCCGGCAGGCCGTCCGGGAGGCAGTCGGCGAGGCCGTCCACCGGCAGGTTGGCCGGGCTGTGGAGTTCCTTCGCCACGGCCAGGGCGAGGGCGACGCCCGCGGGAACGGTCACGCCGACGGTGTCGGCCTTCTCGTGCGCGATCTGCTGGATCATGACGTTCTCCTGTTCGCCGGTTCAGGTCCCCCCGGAAGGTCGCCGTCTCAGCTCTGGGAGCCGGAGCGCAGCTTGGCCAGGTCGGCCTTGACGGTGTCGATCGGGATGGCGAAGCCGAGGCCCACGCTGCCCGCGCCGGAGGAGTCCGAGCCACTGGCCGTGGACGACGAGTACATGGCCGAGTTGATGCCGACGATGGCGCCGTTCATGTCGATCAGCGCACCGCCGGAGTTGCCCGGGTTGAGGGACGCGTCGGTCTGGATCGCCTGGTAGGTGGTGGTGGAGGAGCCGGTGTCGCCGTTGAACTGCCGGCCGCCGAACTGGAACGGCCACTGGCCGCCGCCCTGCCCCTGCCCCTGCCCCTGCTCCTGGCTCTCGTCGGTGGACACGGTGACGTCCCGGTGCAGGGCGGAGACGATGCCGCTGGTGACGGTGCCGGTCAGGCCCTCGGGGGAGCCGATCGCGACGACCTGGTCGCCGACCGCCACACCGGCGGAGTCGCCGAGCGTCGCCGCCTTCAGCCCGGAGGCGTCCGCCAGCTTGATCAGGGCGAGGTCCTTGGAGCTGTCGGTGCCGACGACCTGCGCGGTGTAGGTCCGGCCGTCGCTGGTGCGCGCCTTGACCGAGGAGGCGCCCGCGACGACGTGGTTGTTGGTGACGACCTCACCGCCGCCGGTGACGATCACGCCGGAGCCGGTGGAGGTGCCGTCGGCGAGCGTGGCGGTGATCTCCACGACGCTCGGGCTGACCGCCTTGGCGATCGCGGAGATGCTGCCCCGCTGGCTCGTGGGCACCACGCTGGTGCCGGCGGCGCCGGCGGCGACCGTGTTCTTGCCGGTCAGCTCCTGGAAGGCGAAGGCGGTGCCGCCGCCCACGGCCGCCGCCGCGATCGCCACGGCGGCCAGCAGCGCGAGCGGCCCCCTGGCGCGCTTCCTCGGCGCCGGCGCGGGAGCGTGACCGGGAGTTCCGGCCGGTGCGGCCGGCAGGACGGCGGTGGAGCCGTCGCCGCCGCTCCCGCCCGCGCCGCCGTGACCGCCGTAGCCGCCATGACCGCCGTAGCCGCCGTAGCCGCCGTGGCCGTACGCGGCCGTCGGCGCGGTGGCCGCGGGCTGCGCCGGGGCGTACGCCGGCGGGGGCGGCCACTCCGGGTTCACGGGCGTGGAGGCGTGCTGCTGCCGGTACGCGAACGGGTCGTGCCCGTCACCCTGGGGGTCCTCGTACTCGCCGCTGCGGCGGATGCTCTCGGTCATGTCATTGAGAGTGACCCGGGATCATGAGAGCTTCCTGAGGCCCTGCTGAGAAGCCCGACAGAACCGCGTATGCCCGATATAAGGACGGCTCGCGGAGTGGAGCGAGGACGGCCCGCGGACCCCGGTGTGACCGAAGCGGAAGACGACGCTACGCGCAGCCGCAGGACCTGCGGACCACCAGCCGGGACGGGAACACCTTCAGCCGCTCGCGCCGCGAGCCCGCGACCCGCAGCCCGTCGTCCAGCACCAGGTCCACCGCCGAGCGGGCCATCGCGGAGCGGTCGGAGGCGACCGTCGTCAGCGGCGGGTCCGCGAGCGCCGCCTCCTTGATGTCGTCGAACCCGGCCACCGCCAGCTCGCCCGGCACGTCGATGCGCAGCTCCCGCGCGGCCCGCAGCAGGCCGATCGCCTGGTCGTCGGTGGAGCAGAAGACCGCGGGCGGCCGGTCCGGACCGGCCAGCACCTCCAGGCCGACCCGGTAGGCGTCGTAGCGGTTGTACGGCGCCTCGAACAGACGGCCCTCGGTCGGCAGGCCGGCCTCGGCCATCGCGCGCCGCCAGCCCTCGACGTGGTCGGAGACCGGGTCGCCCACCGCCGGGGTGTCGGCCGTGCCGCCCATGCAGGCGACGTACTCGTAGCCGTGCTCCAGCAGGTGCCGTACGGCCAGCTGCGCGCCGCCGAGGTCGTCGGTGACCACGGCCACGTCGTCGATCGCCTCGGGCCGCTCGTGCAGCAGCACGATCCGGGCGTCCCAGGCGTCGATCTCGGCGGCGGCCAGGTCGTTGAGCGCGTGCGAGACGAGGATGAGGCCGGAGACCCGCATCCCGAGGAAGGCGCGCAGGTAGTGGACCTCGCGCTCGGCGACGTAGTCGGAGTTGCCGACGAGGACCATCTTGCCGCGCTCGGCGGCCGCCCACTCGACCGCGTGCGCCATCTCCCCGAAGAAGGGCTGGCGGGCGTCCGGGACGATCAGCCCTATCAGGTCGGTGCGCCGCGAGGCCATCGCCTGCGCCACCCGGTCGGGCCGGTACCCCAGCTCCTTGATCGCGGCGAGGACGCGCTCGCGCGTGGCCGGGGCGACCGGCCGGGGTCCGTTGTTGATGACGTAGCTGACCACGGCGGTGGAAGTCCCCGCCAGTCTCGCCACGTCGTCCCGAGTCACCTTGGCCACGCGCGGAGTCTACGCGGATGGACCCGCTCGCGGGCAGGGCGTATCACGACGTGGATGTGCGGCCGCAACGCCCTGCCGGACCCCCCTCACGCCTCCGCCGTGACCTCCGTGCGGGCCGCGCCCGCGGAGTCGTCCGCTTCGTCCCGGTTCGCGTCGTCCGTCCGCTCCGCGCGGCCCGGTTTCGCCTTGGCCCTGCCCTTCGTCTCGTCCGCCGCCCGGTCGCCCTTCTCGGGGGTGACGAACCGGTAGCCGACGTTGCGGACGGTGCCGATCAGCGACTCGTGCTCGGGGCCGAGCTTGGCGCGCAGCCGCCGTACGTGCACGTCCACGGTGCGGGTGCCGCCGAAGTAGTCGTAGCCCCACACCTCCTGGAGCAGCTGGGCGCGGGTGAAGACGCGGCCCGGGTGCTGCGCGAGGTACTTCAGCAGCTCGAACTCCTTGAAGGTGAGGTCCAGCACCCGGCCCTTCAGCTTGGCGCTGTAGGTGGCCTCGTCCACGGAGAGGTCGCCGTTGCGGATCTCCATCGGGGAGTCGTCGCCGCCGATCTGCTGCCGGCCCATCGCCAGCCGCAGCCGGGCCTCGACCTCGGCGGGTCCGGCCGTGTCCAGCAGGACGTCGTCGATGCCCCAGTCGGCGGTGACCGCCGCGAGGCCGCCCTCCGTCACGACCAGGATCAGCGGACAGCCGGGGCCGGTCGAGCGCAGCAGCTGGCACAGGCTGCGCACCTGCGGCAGGTCGCGGCGCCCGTCGACCAGGATGACGTCGGCGCCCGGCGTGTCGACGAGCGCGGGGCCCTCGGCGGGGGCCACGCGCACGTTGTGCAGCAGCAGACCGAGGGCGGGGAGTACCTCCGCCGACGGTTGCAGGGCGTTGGTCAACAGCAGCAGAGAACTCATCGCGTCCCACCTGCCCGGGTCGTCACGCGTTCTTCGTGCACGGTTCGCTCGTCCATGGCGTCTGGTTCCTCCTCGGGTCCCTGCGAGGACGTATGCGGCACTCATCGTCGCTTCGTCGTGGTGCGGGTCCCGCGCCCCTGGGGCCCGCCGCGGATCCCGGGAATTCCGAGGAACCCCAAGAGCCACCGCGCCTCCGTCACGCCGTACACCTGCGGTTTCCCGCGTCGTATACAACGCTTCCGAAAGCACAAAAGGACCCGGGGGCTTCACTGCCCGAGTCCTCTTCCCAGCACAATAGCCGACATGAGCTCGGATCCGGCAGGTCATGTGGCGCGTTCAACGGCCGTCCCGGATGCCGGGACGGCGCCGCGGACGCCTGTCAGGCGGTTTCTGCGCACCGCCGACGGGGTGGCGGTCGACGCCCGGTACGAGCCGCGGGCGGCCGGGCGCGGGAGCGCCGCGGGACACGCGGGCGACCCTTCGGGGACATCTGGCGTCGATCAGGTGTTCGTGATCGCACACGGTTTCACCGGGGATCTGGACCGGCCGCACGTGCGCCGGGCGGCGCGGGCCTTCGCCCGGTACGGGGCCGTGGTGACCTTCTCCTTCCGCGGCCACGGGTCCTCCGGCGGGCGCTCGACGGTCGGCGACCGGGAGGTGCTGGACCTGGCCGCGGCGGTGGCGTGGGCGCGCGGCCTCGGGCACACGCGCGTGACGACCGTCGGCTTCTCCATGGGCGGCTCGGTCGTGCTGCGGCACGCGGCGCTGTACGGCCCCGGGAGCGGGGTGGGCGACGCGGGCGACGCCGGTGAGGGGAGCGGGGCGGCGCGGACGGACGCCGTGATCTCGGTGAGCGCGCCGGCCCGCTGGTACTACCGGGGCACCGCCCCCATGCGCCGGCTGCACTGGCTCGTCATGCGCCGCACGGGCCGCCTGGTCGGCCGCTACGGCCTGCGCACCCGCATCCACCACCGCGACTGGGACCCGGTCCCGCTCTCCCCGGTGGCGGCGGCCGGGCGGATCGCGCCGGTGCCGCTGCTGATCGTGCACGGCGACCGGGACGCCTACTTCCCGCTCGACCACCCGCGCACGCTGGCCGCCGCCGCCGGCGACCACGGCGAACTGTGGCTGGAGCCCGGCATGGGCCACGCCGAGAACGCCGCCCCCGACGCCCTCCTGGACCGCATGGCACGCTGGGCCCTCGCACAGGCGGGCTAGCCTGAGGCGTGTCCGACGACACCGACGATTTTCGAGGAACGGGATGGCAAAGGTCACCGTGCGCTACTGGGCGGCGGCGAAGGCCGCGGCCGGGGTCGCCGAGGAGCCCTGCGAGGCGCTGACGCTCGCCGAGGCGCTGGACGCCGTGCGCGAGCGGCACCCCGGCGAACTCGCGCGCGTCCTGCTGCGCTGCTCGTTCCTCATCGACGGCGACCCGGTGGGAACGCGCGGGCATGAGACCGTACGGCTGATCGAGGGCGGCACGGTCGAGGTGCTCCCGCCGTTCGCAGGAGGGTGAGCGATGACCGACCGGCCGTATGAGGTGCCGCCGCACGAGGGCCCGTACGGGGCCCCTTACGAGGGGTACGACCCGTACGACCCCTACGCCCAGCAGCACCCCCAGGGGCAGCAGCACCCTCAGGGACAGCCCCAGCCGCACGCGCAGGCGCCGTCCCAGCCGCAGGCGTGGCCCGGGCAGCAGCAGCCGTACGGCGACGCGCACGCCGAGGCGCACGCCGACCCGTACACGCAGGAGTGGCAGGGGCAGACCTGGGAGACCCAGACCCACAGCCGCATCGACGCGACGGCGCAGCCGCCCGCCCCGACGGCCTACATGACCCCGCTGGGCCACCAGGACCAGCCCGCCCCGGCGCCGGCCCACCACACCCAGCAGCGGCAACCGTCCGCCGCCGAGGCGTACGCCGCTCGGCAGCAGCAGCATCAGCAGCCGTCCGCCGCCGGGCCCTACGCCACCCCCGCTCAGGAACCGGCCCACGGCCGGCAGGCCTCGGCGGCCCCCGAGGCCGCGGCCGACGGCGCCGGGTCCGGCTACGGCCCCGCGACCCTGGGCGGCAACGCCCGCGTCACCGACGCCCAGCGGGCCCGCGCGGAGGGCCGCTCGCCGGTCATCGAACCGGGGATGCAGCCCGCCGCCCTCACCGCGCTGCTGGGACTGCTGCTCGCCGGTGCGGCACAGGTCGGCACGTACGCGCTGCTCGTACCGCTGGTGCTGCTCCAGGCCGTGACGGCCGCGGGCTGGTTCCGGCTCAACGGCATGTGGCCGGCCCGGCAGGGCATCGCCCTCGGCTTCGCCGGCGCGCTCGTCTGCGACGCGGCGGTGCTGGCCACCGGCCGCGCGCACGCGCCCGCCGCGATCCTGGGCACGCTCGGGGTGTGGGTGCTGCTCTCCCTCGTCCTCCAGCTGCGCTCCCACGCCGACCCGGACGAGCGGATGTACGGCCTGACGGCGACCGTCGCCGCGGCGGCGCTGGCCATCGTCGCGACCGGTTACCTGGCGGGCGGCGCGGACGCGGTCACGGTCGGCGCGGCGTCGGTCGCGGTGGCCGTCCTCGCCCGCGCCCTGCCGCTGCCCACGGCGGCCTCGGTGGTCGTCGCGCTGCTCGCGGCGGCGGGCGCCGGCGTCGCGGTCGGCGGTGCGACCGGGCTGGGCACGAAGGGCGCGGTGCTCGGCGCGGGCGCCGCGGTGTGCGCCCTGATCGGCCACCGCGCGGCCAGCTACGACTACCCCTCCCGCTTCGTCCACTTCACCGCGGGCGTCGCCCTGCCCCTGACGGCGGCGGCCCCGGCGGTGTGGGTGCTGGGCCGCGCGCTCGGCTGACCGCCGGGACGGGCGGACCGGGCGGCCCCGGCGCCCCGCGTGGATGACATGCCGTGCGGGTCCGACATGCCCGTACGGATCGCGCGCGGGGCGGGTCGGCCCTGTCACAGGTGATCGACAATCCCCCGGTCCGGCGGACGGCCGGGGCTAGGCTCGCGGCGGGCGGCCGGCCGGTCGCCGCGAGCCCAGAGGTGGGGGAAACACCGCATGCGCGCGCTGCGAGTACTTCTGATCGTCGTCGTGATCCTTGGTGTGCTGTTCGTGGTGGTCGACCGGGTCGCGGTGTACTTCGCGGAGGACCAGGCCGCGGACAAGCTCCGCACCTCGCAGAACCTGGCGAGCACCCCCGACGTGTCCATCAAGGGCTTCCCCTTCCTCACCCAGATGGCGAGCGGCGAACTGGACGACGTCGAGGTCGGCATCAAGGACTACGAGGCGGACACCGGCAAGGCCGGCCAGAAGATCCGCATCGACGACCTCAAGGCCCACATGCGGGACGTGACCTTCTCCGGCGACTACAGCTCGGCCACCGCGGCCACCGCCACCGGCACCGCCACCATCGCCTACGACGAGCTGCTGAAGGCGGCGAAGTCTGAGCCCACCGACATCGGCCTCGGCATCACGGCGCAGGTGGTCGGGCTGGCGGACGGCGGCGACGGCCGGATCAAGGTCACCCTCAAGGTCGGCGGCCAGCCGGTCTCCGTGCTCAGCTCGGTCGCGGTGAAGGACAACCGGATGCAGGTGCGCGCCGACTCCCTGCCGAAGCTGCCCGGGGTGGCGCTGATCGAGGACCGGATCCGGTCGATCACCGACTTCCAGCAGGCGATCGACCAGCTGCCGGGCGGCATCCGGCTGGACTCGGTGCGGGCGGCGGCGGGCGGCGTCGAGATCACGGTGAAGGGTTCGAACGTCAAGCTCGCCGGGTAGCAGCCCGACTGCCTGCCGGGTAGCCGACCGATCGCTCGCCGGGTAGCAGCCCGACTGCCTACCGGGCAGCCGACCGATCGCCCGCCGGGCAGCAGACCGATTGTCCGACAGGCGAGACGCCCCCGTCCGCACGGTCGGCGCGCGGGCGGGCGCCGGCGTCCGGAGGCGGTGCGAAGCGGGCACGGGGAGCCCCGGGACACGCCACCGATCCCACAGTGCGGACGATCCCGTCTCACCATGCGACATGCCGGTGACATGGCCGCCTGTCCCTCCCTACGATCGTCATCATGAAGCGACAGGCGGATCTCACGAAGCGGCGGGCAGTGGACCTGTGCCGCGTTGCCGCCATGCTCTGTCGCTCCTTCTGAGCGGGAGCGCGTCTCCCGTATCCCGCAGGCCCCGCCTGGCCCGGGGCCGTCCGCGCGCCACGCACGCCGACGCCCGTCCGTGCGCCCGCGCGCCCCTCGCACTCGCACGCCCCGCCGTAACTGCCCCGGAGGAGATTGAGCATGAGCCGTAGCGACGTACTGGTCGACGCCGACTGGGTCCAGGACCACCTGGACGACCCGAACATCGCCATCGTCGAGGTGGACGAGGACACGTCCGCGTACGACAAGAACCACATCAAGAACGCCATCCGGATCGACTGGACCCAGGACCTCCAGGACCCGGTCCGCCGCGACTTCGTCGACCAGGCCGGCTTCGAGAAGCTCCTGTCGGACAAGGGCATCGCCAACGACCACACGGTGGTCCTGTACGGCGGCAACAACAACTGGTTCGCGTCCTACGCCTACTGGTACTTCAAGCTGTACGGCCACGAGAACGTCAAGCTCCTCGACGGCGGCCGCAAGAAGTGGGAGCTGGACGCCCGCGAGCTGGTCGACGGCACCGACGTGCCCGAGCGCGCGAAGACCGAGTACCGGGCCAAGCCGCAGGACTCCTCCATCCGCGCGTTCCGCGACGACGTGGTCAAGGCCATCGGCGTGCAGAACCTGGTGGACGTCCGTTCGCCCGACGAGTTCTCCGGCAAGCTGCTCGCCCCGGCGCACCTGCCGCAGGAGCAGTCGCAGCGCCCGGGCCACGTCCCGTCGGCCGCCAACATCCCGTGGTCCAAGAACGCCAACGACGACGGCACCTTCAAGTCGGACGAGGAGCTGAAGGCCCTCTACGCCGCCGAGGACGTCGACCTGGCCAAGGACACCATCGCCTACTGCCGCATCGGTGAGCGCTCCGCGCTGACCTGGTTCGTGCTGCACGAGCTGCTGGGCGTGGAGAACGTCAAGAACTACGACGGCTCCTGGACCGAGTACGGCTCCCTGGTGGGCGTGCCGATCGAGCTGGGCTCCGGCAAGTAACCCTCCCGACCCCTCAAGACCCCTCTACAGGAGTACGACATGTGCGGAGCGAAGGCCGGCGGCCCCGACGCCTCGACGATCAAGCCCGGTGAGACGACGATCCAGGGCCAGGTGACGCGTGACGGCGAGCCCGTGACGGGGTACGTCCGCCTGCTGGACTCGACCGGCGAGTTCACCGCGGAGGTCCCCACCTCCGCCACCGGCCAGTTCCGGTTCTACGCGGCCGAGGGCACCTGGACCGTCCGGGCCCTGGTCCCCGGCGGCACCGCCGACCGCACGGTCGTGGCCCAGAAGGGCGGCCTCGCCGAGGTCGCGATCGCGGTCTGAGACCCGCGCTCGACCGCTGAGACCGCGGAAGGGCCGCATCCCTCGGGTTGGACGCCTGGGGTGCGGCCCTTCGGCATGCCCGCCCGGCGGCCGCGGACCTACTCTTGAGTCATGTACGCACGCCGTCGTCACGCGTATTTCGTCATGATGGGCATCTGCGTCACGCTGTTCGTCCTGGCCTGGGGCGTCGTGCGCCTGTGGTCGGTGCCCGCGGCGGTCGGCATGTGCCTGTTCGCCATGGTGATCCCGCCGGTCGCCGCCATGGTCGCCAACCGCCGGGGTCCCGAGGACCGCTGGTGGGACGACCCGTCCGGCGACCCGAAGTCCGACGAGTGGTGGGACGAGCTGGACGGCAAGAAACGCCACTGAGCGCCGCCGGGGCGGCGCGGCCGGCTCAGTAGACGAGCGCCTGCGTCTGTTCACCGAGGGCCTCCTGCACGAAGACCTGCGCGCCCGCGATCCGCACGCCGGCGAGGACGTCCTCCTCGGTGATGTCGCGCCGGGCCGCGCACTGGGTGCACAGGGTGACGCGGCCGGCCGCGAGGATCGAGTCGATCAGGTCGGGCAGCGGGGCCGCGTGCGGCAGTTCGAACTCGGCGGCGCGGCCGGGCAGGGCGAACCAGGAGGACTCGCCGGTCAGCCACAGGGACACGTCCACGCCGCTGGCCACGGCCACCGCCGCGACCGTGAAGGCCTGCGAGCACCGCTCGGGCGCGTCCGCCCCCGCCGTCACCTTGATCACGAGCTTCTTCGCCATGGCTGAATCGTAATCAACTCCCCTACAACTCGGTGCAACACCCATGGGTCTCCTGTGGAGCGCGCATACGGAACGCGCGCCTCACCCGACCGAGGGGGGAACCTCGTGCACGACCCCGAAGGGGCGCAGGACTCCGAGAGAACCCAGGAGCCACCGCCCGCGACCGACCCGCCCGCCGCCCTGGAGGGCGCTGACGGCACGGCCCCGGCCCGGCCGCGCCGTCCCAGGGGGCGTACGACGCTGATGATCGCGGCGGCGGCCGTGCTCGGCGCGGTGGCCGGCTCCTGCACCGGCTATCTGATCCAGGCCGACCGCCGCCCCACCGCCCTGCCCCCGCTCTCCCAGCCCGTGGTCCCGCAGGCGACGGGCGAGGTCGAGCCGCTGTCGGCCGCGCAGGACCGCCGCGTCAAGGTCGACGGCGACCTGCGCAAGCTGCTGGTCGAACGGCCCGCGGGCGCCCAGGACGCCGACTCCGCGCCGGGCCAGGACGGCTGGCTGGACCAGGCCGCCTACGCGGAGCAGTACACCCAGCCGTCCGGTGTCTTCATCGACCTCGCCCGCGACGGCTTCCGCCGCTCGGCGGTGACGTCGTGGCAGGTGGACGAGACGCACACGGTCGACGTCGTCCTCACGCAGTTCCGCCAGGAGGAGAACCCGGCCGCCAAGAACTGGACCGAGCTGGTCCGCAAGTCCAACCAGGACGGCGGCGGCATCCGCAGCTGGCCCATCCCCGGCACGGGCGAGGGCCGGGTGTACGTCCACGACACCCCGGACCAGGACCCGGGCTACCTCCCGGTGTACACCGCTCGGGCGTACGGCTGGCGCGGCGACATCTCCATGGAGATCTCGATCGACGACGACAAGCCGATCTCGAAGGCGGAGATCATGAACCTGGCCAAGAGCCAGATGGGGAAGCTGTGAGCGAGAACGTCGAGGTCTCCGAGACCCCCGAGGCCCCCAAGACCGCCGCGACCCCCAAGACCGCCGCGAACCCCGAGACCGCCGCGACCCCCGAGACGCCCGGGACCGCCGAGAGCCACGACGCTCCCGAGCCGGTGCGCCGGCAGGTCCGCCGCGGCCGGATCGCCGCCGTCGTGGGCTCGGCCCTCCTGGCCTGCGCGCTCGTCGGCGGAGTCGGCTGGACCGTCGTCACCGTCCAGGACGCCGACCGCACGCCCGGCGCACCGACCTGGAAGTTCCCGGGCCCCGACGCGAAGAGCGCGAAGAAGCAGAACGCGAAGGGGCTGAGCGCCCTGCTCCTGCCGTACGGCGTGCACGGCTACGAACGCGGCCCCGACATGGAGGAGTTCGGCTCGGACACCGAGCTGAGCGGGCAGCAGGCCACCGCGCTGAGCAAGCAGGCGGTCAAGGACCTGCCGTCCGACGCGCGGCGGCGGGTGGAGAAGATGCTCGACAAGGAGCACGTCAAGGGCATGGCGATGCGCAGCTATGTCGTCAACGTCGGCGACACGTTCGACTACAACCTCTTCACGGCCGAGGTCACGCTGTCCCGCATGGAGAGCCGGGACACCGTGCGCACCATGTCCCGGTCCATCAGCGGCCTCTTCGGAGCGGTGGACGTCTTCCGCAAGGGACCGAAGGTCAAGGGCCACGACGAGGCGCGGTGCTTCCTGACCCCGAAGGACGACCGGAAGGGGCGGAAGAAGCACGTCGACCACATGCTCTGCTCCGCCTACCGGGGAGACGTCATGGTCACCGCCACCGCCGAGGGGCCCGGGGACATCGACGGGGAAGCCGTCGCCGCGTTCGTCGCCGCACAACTCGACCGCATCGACAACCCGGGACAGGCCGTATGACCGAGCAGACGCAGACGCAGACGCAGACGCAGCCGACGACCGACACCGATCGGCCCCCGGCGGCCCCCGCACCCGCCCGCCCCCCGCGCGATCGCCGGGTCCTGCGGGCCGTGCTGCGCTGGACGGCGGTCGTCGCCGTCTTCGCCGCCGTGGGCGCCGGGACCGCGTACGGGATCACCGGCATGGAGCGCACGGACGTGCCCGGTCTCGCCACCGCGTCGGACGGCCGCTGGGCCTACCCGCGGATCACCCGGCCGCCGCTGCCCGCCGGCCGGCCCGCGCCCGCCAGTGTGGACAACCGGGCCGGCGCCCACTACGCGGACCTGCGCCGCCTGCTCCTGCCCGCCCCCGAGGGCGCCCGCGAGGATCAGGTGCTGCGCGGAACCGACGGCTGGCTGCCCACGAAGGACTTCCTGGCCCTGTTCCCGGCGCGCCGGGACCGCCAGGAGGCCGGCCAGCTGCTGACCGACTACGGGCTGCGGCACATCGCCGCCCGCGGCTGGACCACCGGGGACGGCACCCGCACCCGGATCTACCTGCTCCAGTTCGACACGAGCACGGTGGCCCACACGGTCTACGGCGAGTTCAGCACCTTCACCGGGCCCGCGTTCGCCACCGCGGGCGCGCCGGAGACCCGCTTCGACGACACCTTCCCGGGCAACACCTTCATCAGCGGGGTCGCCCGTTACCCCTACGACGAGGTGAAGCCGTACGGCGTCGAGCAGGTCCGGCAGGCCTACCTGAACGCCGGGGACGTCATGGCCGTGATCGTGCAGGACCGCAGGGACGCCGCCCCCGCGATCCCCTTCCGGCAGACCGTGGTCCTGGAGAGCGAACTGCTCGCCTGAGCGCTGGGCGCACCTCGGGAAGAGGGCCGGAGCCCGGCCGACTAAGCTGGGCACCGGCCCTTCGGGTACGTACGTACCGCACCCCGCTCACCAAGGAGCACCCCGTGGAGATCTTCTTCGAAACCCTGCTGGTTCTGGTCTGCGTCGGCGTCCTCGCGTTCGCCGGACTGACCGTGAAGAAGCTGTACCAGGGCCAGCGCTGACGACATCCAGGGACTGCCGCTCATGATCGAGATCCCGTCCGACCTCCACAAGGACCTGGTTCCCCTCGCCTTCCTGCTCGGCGACTGGGCCGGCGCCGGCGTGCACGACTTCCCCGGCTCCGAGAAGTGCAACTTCGGGCAGGAGGTCACCTTCTCCCACGACGGCCGGGACTTCCTGGAGTACCGCTCCCGCACCTGGGTGCTGGACAACGACGGCAACAAGGTGCGCCCGCTGGAGACCGAGTCCGGCTTCTGGCGGATCGGCGCCGACCGCAAGGTCGAGGTCACGATGACCCGCGACGACGGCGTCATCGAGATCTGGTACGGCGAGATGGCCGACAAGAAGCCGCAGATCGACCTGGTCACGGACGCCGTGGCGCGCACCGCCGACTCCGCCCCCTACACCGGCGGCAAGCGGCTGTACGGCTACGTCAAGAGCGACCTGATGTGGGTCGGCGAGAAGCAGACCCCCGAGGTCGAGCTGCGCCCCTACATGTCCGCCCACCTCAAGAAGGCGGTCACCCCCGAAGAGGTCGAACGCTGGGCCAAGGCGCTCCCGGACGACCTGCCGGACGACGGCATCGCCTTCTTCAAGTAGGCGATGCCAGGGCGTCGCTGGACAGTGGTCCTAGACTCTGGGGTGTGGTGAGCACCGACTGGAAGAGCGACCTCAGGCAGCGCGGCTACCGGCTGACGCCGCAGCGGCAACTCGTGCTCGAAGCGGTGGACACCCTGGAGCACGCCACCCCCGACGACATCCTGGGCGAGGTGCGCAGGACCGCGTCGGGGGTCAACATCTCCACGGTGTACCGCACCCTGGAGCTGCTGGAGGAACTGGGCCTGGTCAGCCACGCCCACCTCGGCCACGGCGCGCCCACCTACCACCTGGCCGACCGCCACCACCATCTGCACCTGGTCTGCCGGGACTGCGAGAACGTGATCGAGGCCGACGTCGAGGTCGCCGCCGACTTCACCGCCAAGCTGCGCGAGCAGTTCGGCTTCGACACCGACATGAAGCACTTCGCGATCTTCGGCCGGTGCGAGGACTGCTCGCTCAAGAGCGCGACCGCCACGTCGTAGGCTGGCCGTATGAAGAGCCCCCTGCTGTCGCTGCCCGGCGCCGTCGCCGCCGAGGGCGTGGACGAAGACGTCGCCGCGCACTACGGCGACCTGTTCCGCGAGCAGCGCGCCCTCGCGGACGGCACCGGCTTCGTCGACCTCTCCCACCGCGGCGTCGTCACCGTCACCGGACCGGACCGGCTGAGCTGGCTGCACCTGCTGCTCACCCAGCACGTCAGCGAGCTGCCGCCCGGCCGGGCCACCGAGGCGCTGGTGCTGTCCGCGAACGGCCACATCGAGCACGCGCTCTACCTGGTCGACGACGGCGAGACGGTGTGGGCGCACGTGGAGCCCGGCACCCAGGAGGCGCTGATCGCCTACCTGGAGTCGATGAAGTTCTTCTACCGGGTCGAGGTCGCCGACCGGAGCGCCGACGTCGCCGTCGTGCACCTGCCGGCCGGCTCCATCGCCGAGGTCCCGGACGGCGTCGCCGTACGCGAGACCGCGCACGGCCGCGACCTGTTCCTGCCCCGCCACGACCTGGAGTCGTACGCGGAGAAGGCCGGCCCGCCGGCCGGCGTCCTCGCCCACGAGGCGCTGCGCGTCGAGCAGCACCGGCCCCGCCTCGGCTTCGAGACCGACCACCGCACCATCCCGCACGAGCTGGGCTGGATCGGCGCCGCCGTGCACCTCCAGAAGGGCTGCTACCGCGGCCAGGAGACCGTGGCCCGGGTGCAGAACCTCGGCAAGCCGCCGCGCCGCCTGGTCTTCCTGCACCTCGACGGCAGCGACGTGCACCTGCCGCCGCACGGCACGGAGATCCGGCTCGCCGACGAGGGCCCGGACGGCCGCAGGATCGGCGTCGTCACCACCTCGGTGCGCCACTACGAACTGGGCCCGGTCGCCCTCGCCGTGATCAAGCGGAACGTCCCGGTGGACGCGCCGCTGACCGCGGGGGACACGGCGGCGGCCCAGGAGACCGTCGTGGCGCCGTAGGCTCCCGCCTCCGTACGGTTCTCACATCTCCAGCAGGACGGTGAACGGGCCGTCGTTGGTCAGCGACACCCGCATCCGCGCGCCGAACCGGCCCGTCGCCACCGTCGCGCCCAGCTCCCGCAGCCGGGCGACCACCTCCGCCACGAGCGGCTCGGCGACCTCGCCGGGCGCCGCCGCGTTCCAGGTGGGGCGGCGGCCCTTGCGGGCGTCGCCGTAGAGCGTGAACTGGCTGATCACCAGCAGCGGGGCGTCGATGTCGCCGCACGACCTCTCCTCGGACAGCATCCGGATCGACCACAGCTTGCGGGCGAGCCGCGCCGCCGTCTCCGCGGTGTCCTCGTGGGTGACCCCGACCAGGACGCACAGGCCCTCGCCCTCAATGGCCCCCACCGTCTCGCCGTCCACGACGACGCTCGCGCCGTCCACCCTCTGCACCACTGCACGCATGCCGACCATGATGCCGGGCGACCGGACGCGCGCCCCCGGCGGGCCGGTGCGTCCATATCGTGCTTCTTTCTGATCCGTAACCCCCCATCTGGGGGTGATCGGGCGCACTCGTTCACATACGGGCCACTTGGGGTGGCACGATGCTTCCGTACGCGCCGGTCGAGGGGAACGGTTGAGCCTCATGAGCACATCGAGTACCGAGCAGCAGGCGCAGCCCGGGGCGATCTCGCCGCTCGGCGCGGCGGTCGCGGAGACCTGCCGGCCACCGGTGCAGCGCACCGACAGCCCGCCGCTGCCGTCGGAGCCGGCCGTCGTGGGCGCGGCGCCCGTCGTGGAGACGGCGCCGGACGCGGAGACGGTTCCGGGCGTGGGCGCGGTGCCGGGCGTGGCGGCGGCCGTCGAGCCGTCGCCGGCGACCGGCCCCGCGGAGCCCGACCTGACCGCGCCGAGCCTGCCGGAGCTGCGCGCCCTGCGCCGGCGGGCCCAGCGGGACGAGGCCGACCTGAGTTACGTACGGCGGCTGCTCCAGGGCCGGATCGACATCCTGCGCGCGGAGCTGGCCCGGCGCGGCGCCGGGACCGCCCCCGGGGACGAATCGGGTGCGGCGGCCGGGGCCGGGACGGGGCCGGGGCTCACCTCCGTCGTGCACGCGGGGCAGGGGCCGGTCGTCGACCGGCTCGCGGAGATCCTGAAGGACGCGCCCGCACGCCAGCGTTCCTCGGCGCGGCACGTGACCCTCGGGACGCCGCAGAGCGAGGAGGTGCGACGGCTGGCCGCGGAGATGCTGGGCGAGGTCGAACTGTCCGACCTGGACGCCCGCACCGATCTGGAGCTCGGCGCGGCGATGGGCCGGCTGGTGCGCTACGAGCGCCAGGTGTCCCGGCGCCGACAACTGCTCCAGCACACGGCGGACGACTGCAGCGCGGAGATCGCCCGCCGCTACCGCGACGGCGAGGCCCAGGTGGACGACCTGCTGCTCTGACCGGGCGGTGCGCTCATGCTCTGACCGGGCGGTGCGCGATCGGGCGCGAGGGCGCTGTGCGCGGGGCGGTATGTGCGAGGGAGGTGTGTGCGACGGAGGTGTGCGCGGGGGCAGCGGTGGGGGCCGCGGCGGCCGGGAAATTGCCGCGACACCCCCGCCGCCGCCCCCTACGGTCGGGGCCATGACTGCCGCCCCCTCCCCTCTCACCCCTCGCACCCCTCTCGATGTACGTCCCGTCACCGAGGGCGAGATCCCCGACTGGATCCGCGCGCTGAACACCGGGTTCCTGCGGTCCCCGACCGTCGCCGAGACCGAGATCGCCGACCGCTCCTCCTACCTCGTCCCCGCCCGCACCCTCGGCGCCTTCGACGCCGGCCGCTGCGTGGCAACCTTCTACTCCTTCGCGCAGGAACTGACCGTCGTGGGCGGCGCGACCGTTCCCGCCGACGCCATCACCAGCGTCACCGTCACCGCCACCCACCGCCGTCGCGGCCTGCTCACCCGGATGATGGCCCGGGACCTGGCCGCGGCGAAGGAGCGCGGCGACGTCGCCGCCCTCCTGATCGCCGCCGAGTACCCGATCTACGGCCGCTTCGGCTTCGGCCCCGCGACCTGGGCCACCGAGTGGACGGTGGACGTGCCCCGGACCGGACTCGACCCGCGCGCCCCGGGCCCGGAGGACGGCGGCCGCATCGACCTCGTGGACGGCGACGAGGTGCGCAAGCTCGGCCCCGAGCTGTTCGAGCGGCTGCGCCGCCTGCAGCCCGGAGCGATCGACCGGTCCGAGCGGTGGTGGCAGATCGCCACCGGGGCGCTGCGCCTGGACCGCCAGCCGTGGACCGAGCCCTTCCACGCCGTCCACCGCGCGCCCGACGGCACCGTCGACGGCCTGGTGACGTACGTGTGCGACGACCACTGGGGCGATGCCAAGCAGCCGTTGAACACGGCCACGGTGAAGGACCTGATCGCGGTGACGCCGGCCGCCGAGCGCGCCCTGTGGCGGTACGTGTGCTCGGTCGACTGGGTGGTGCGGGTCAAGAGCGGCTGGCGGGCCCCCGACGACGTGCTGCCGCTGCTCCTGCCGGACCCCCGGGCGGCCGTGATCAGCACGCAGGCGGACTGGCTGTGGGCGCGGGTCCTGGACGTCCCCCGGGCGCTGGAGGCGCGGACCTACGACGCGGAAGGCACGCTCGTGCTGGACGTCGTGGACCGGACCGGGCTGTCCGGCGGACGGTGGCGGCTGGAGGCGTCGGCGACCGGCGCGTCCTGTACGCCCACCACCGAGAGCGCCGATCTGACGCTGGACGTGGCGGAGTTGGCGCCGCTGTGGCTGGGTGACGAGTCCGCGGTGCGGCTCGCGGCGCTGGGCCGGGTCCGGGAAGAACGAGCGGGCGCCGCCCGAGTGGCCGACGCCCTGCTGCGTACGTCCAGGCGGCCGTGGTGCCCGGACATCTTCTGAACGCTCCTTCCGGCCTTCGGCGGTGACAGGGATGACGTATCCGTAGCGTGCTGCTGTGCTGTGCCGCTGTTCTGTTGTGGCGGTGCGTGGAGACGGTCTTCTGTTGTGGCTGTGCTCGGCTGTTCGGTTGTCGGTGTTCAGTTGTGGCTGTGCTGTTCGTGCTGTTCGTGCGGGCCGTGCCGTCGCGGACCGGGCTCCCGGCTCCCCTCCAGGAGAGGAGCGCGGTCCTGCGCGTCTCGTCTGTCACCCTGGCGGCCAACCGGGGAAGGTCTGAACCAGGTCAGTCAAGTTGGCCGCCAACTCCTTCCCTTCTTATCTCCACTTGGGAGCCCCGCATAACCACCTTGCGGGCAACTCGCTCAGGATGGCGGGAAGTTGCGCCCGAAACTGGCCATGGTCACCGGACGGACCCGGCGACCAGGGTGAGCAGCACCGCCGCTCCGGCGAAACCCACGGCCGGGTTTCTGGCCTTGACGCCGACGGAGAGCAGCAGGAGTCCGACGAAGCCCCACGTGCCGTACTTCCACTGGACGATCTGCTCCAGGCCGGCGGCGGAAAGGGCGGACAGAAGAGCGGGAGCGAGCACGGTGATTCCCCCTTCGGATGCGCGTGGGCGGTGCGGGACGGAACACTTGGCGAGTGAGGAGGTAAACCTTCCGCCAACTAAGCTAAGTTGGTAACCAACTCTACTGAAGTTGTCCCCACTTGGCGGCCACTCTTAAACAACTTACAAACAACTGCCGCGAGATGGATCAAAGTTGTAGCGTTTTGGTCGTGACCCAGGAGAACGAGCGGGGAAACGCGCAGCAGACCGCGCAGCAGACCGCGCAGAGCACCGCGACCGTGAACGGCGGACCGAGTGCCCCGAGGGCCTCGTCGGCCCAGGAGATCGCCGAGAGCCTGCGCGAGCGGATCCGCACCGGCGACCTGAAGCCGGGCGACCGCCTGCCCACCCAGGCCGAACTGGCCGACGAGTTCGGGGTGGAGCGCGGCGCCGTCCGCCAGGCCCTGCGGGCGCTCCAGGACGACGGCCTGCTCAGCAACGTCAGCAAGGGCAGCCCGCCCAGGATCGCCGAGGCCGCCCCCGTACGGGAGGAGCCCCAGCCCACCCTGGTCGGCCTCGCCCCCCGGCTGACGGACGCGTTCGCGGCGCGCCGGGTGCGCATCGACGTGGTGTGCCACACGGCGGAGACGCTGATGGTCGCGCTCAGTGAGCCGATGCGCCTGATCCACGAGGGCCGGCTGCGCCCGGAGGCCATCGAGCTGCGCGTCCTCGTGCCGTCCCGGGACATCACCCTCGCCTTCCCCGTCTCCGCGACGGGCGACGGCGAGGAGGACGCCGTGATCCACCGGCGCTGGACGCAGATGCGCGACGCGCAGGCCCAGGTGCTGCGGCACAACCTGATGTCCCTGCGCGCCACCCACGGCATCGACGTCCGGGTGACCTTCCGCGCGCTGCCCTTCACCCCGCCGGTCAAGCTCTACCTGCTGGACGGCGAGGAGGCGCTGCTCGGCTACTACACGCTCACCCGGCGCGAGGAGGGCTGGGGCGACGGGACGCTGGACATGTTCGACGCGCTGGGCTCCAAGTCCCTGCTGTTCTCCTTCGTCAAGAGCGCGGGCCGCCGCGACGCGGTGTTCGTCGCCGAGTCCCAGAAGTGGTTCGACGCCCTGTGGGAGACCATCAGCACGGAACTGTCACTGTCCGCCTAGCCCCCGCCCGGGCCGACGCTAATGACACGGGCGGCCCTGGAGCAACGCGATTTCGGCGCACTAGGTTCATGGCCATGACCGAACCCACCATCGTGCCCGAGTCCTCCGCCGTGTCCGTGTCCGTGTCCGGCGCCGTCGTCGGCGGCCTCCGGGACGTCCCCACCACCACCCTCGCCGACCTGCTGGGCCGCGCCCGCGTCATGGACGTCGTCGTCCGCCCGCTGTGGCAGCCGGTGCCGCGCGTGGCGGGGCCGGCGTTCACCGTGCGGTGTCCGCCCGGCGACAACCTGATGCTGCACGCCGCCGTCCATCGGGCCGCTCCCGGTGCGGTGATCGTGGTGGAGTCGGGCGACCTCGACTTCGCGCTGGCCGGCGGCAACGTGTGCGCGGTGGCGCAGCGCCGGGGCGTGGCCGCGATCGTCGCCGACGGTCTGATCCGCGACCTTGCCGAGGTGCGGGAGGCCGGCTTCCCCGTCTTCGCCCGCGGCGTCATCCCGATCCCGGGCGCCAAGTCGGCCGTCACACCGCTGAACCGGCGGGTGCGGTGCGCGGGCGCCGAGGTCGACGCGGGCGATGTCGTGGTGGCCGACGAGGAGGGCGTGGTCGTGGTCCCGGCCGCCCGCGCCGAGGAGACCCTCACCGCGGCCCGCGCCCGACTCGCCCAGGAAGCGGCCCAGAGCCTGGACGACTGGGAGAAGGCACACCGAAACCGCATCGACGCCCTCCTGCACGCGGGCGGCCACGAAGAGTCCTGAGCTCCCGCGCCCACCGCCCCCCGCGCGCGGCCGCGGTTACGCCGCCACCACGTCGGCGACCACGCAGCTGACGTTGTCCGGTCCACCGGAGCCGTTGGCGAGGGCGACCAGTTCGCACACGGCCCGCTCGGGGTCGGTGACCTCGGCGAGCACCCGCTGGACGTCCGAGACCGGCACGACCGTGGACAGCCCGTCGGAGCACAGCAGATAGCGGTCGCCCCGTCGGGCATCGTGCAGCCGCATGTCGGGCGTGCCGTCGGCGCCCTCGCCCAAGGCGCGCACCAGCAGCGACCGTTGCGGGTGGGAGGCGGCCTCCGCCGGGCTCAGCCGCCCTTCGTCGACCATCGACTGCACCAGGGTGTGGTCGTGGGTGATCTGGAACAACTCGCCGTCGCGCAGCAGGTGGACGCGGGAGTCGCCGATGTGGACGAGAGCGAGCTGCGCGCCGGTCCAGAGCAGCGCGGTGAGCGTCGTACCGGCCTCGCCGGGGAAGGCGACGCCGCGTACCGCTTCCCTGGCCCGGTCGACGGCGTCCGCGAGGACGTTGAGGAGGTCGCCCGCGGGAACGCCGTCGGTCTCCAGGCGCCTGAGCGCCTCGACGGCCGCCGCGCTCGCGGGGGCGCCCTGGCTGCCGTAGCCGTCGGCGACGGCGAGCAGCCGGGAACCGGCGTGCACGGTGTCCTGGTTGCTCGCGCGGACGAGGCCCGGGTCGGACAGGGCGGCGTAACGGATCTTCAGGGGCTGGGAGGTCGCTGGCATGGCGGGGTCCTTCCTGGTCAGGTGGTCGACGAGGAAGGCGGCCAGGTCACGCCGGGCGGCGGTGTCGGCCTCGACTGCGGCCCAGAACGCCCGGATCTCCCGGGCCGCCTCGGCCGGTTCCAGCGCGCAGACATGCCGGATGCGGGCCAGCGGCAGGCCCACGCGGCGCAGCCAGGCGACCAGCCGGGCCCGGTCCAGCTGGTCCAGCGCGTAGAAGCGGTAGCCGGTGACCGGGTCGACGCGGGCGGGGGTCAGCAGCCCCAGCTCGGCGTAGAGCCGCAGCGCCTTGGGCGACAGCCGGGACGCCCTCGCGAACGCCCCGATGCTCAGCAGCTCCGTGCCCGCGCCCATGCCCAACCCCTCCTCGTACCGGGCGCCCGCCCGGCCCCACCGATGCTGTGGCTTCCCCCAAGGTGAAGGTCAAGACCGACGGAACTGTCCGGTCTCGCTCAAGGCGAGGCAGCGTGAGGACCTGACCTGGGGTGCCTCACCTTGAGCGAGACGGAGGCGGGTCGGCCGTCTCGCTCAATCCGAAATGTCGCGCTGAATGCCCGAGGTCATCTGCGTAGGGGCAGCGGCGACCAGCAGTGCGGCGAACACGATGGGGGCGGCTGTCTGGTACCCCATCCAGACTTCACCTCCGGCGCTGCTGCCCTGCCACGCCATCAGGAGGCCAGCCAGGGCCGTCAACACCCAGCCGCTGTCGTAGGCAATCATGAGTCGCGTGTAGGTGCGCATCGACCGGCTGCGTGTGTATCTGATCTCGAGTCCGCCGCCGATCAGCAGGGCCATGCCTGAGACGACCATCAGCCAGGCTGGCGTGCCGAGTAACAGCCCGAGCGGGGCGGCGCCGGCGATGTAGACAGCGGCGAGCAACACCTTGAAGGCGCCATCGGCGATGGCCCCCACCGTCTGGCGGGTCACCCGCGATGCCACGACCTGGGCCATGAGTGTTCCTCCTTGAAGCTCTCCAGACGGGTTCCGTAACAAGATTACGGTAATAATCAAGCTATGAGAATGACGAGAGCGGAGGCCAGGGAACGCAACCGCCGTGCCTTGCTGGATGCTGCGTTCCAGGTTGTTTCCCGAGACGGGTACCGGGCCAGGCTTGACGAGATCGCGGAACGGGCCGGCCTGACCACCGGCGCCATCTACTCGCTGTTCGGGAGCAAGAACGGCCTGGTGGTCGCCCTCGTCGCCGACTACCTGCGGCCGTACTACGAGGAGATCGAGCAGGCGGTTCCAGCTGGACTTGATCTGCTGGAAGCGGTGGACGCCTTTGCCCGGTACTACCGGCGCAGCTGTGACGCCCCCGACGCGCGGTCAGGTCTGTCGCTCCAGATCACCTTGCTGGACATGGCACTGCATGACCCTGACCTGGGGGCCCAGCTCGCCACGTCCATCCGGTCGCAGGAGAGCCACCTGATCGCGCTGTTCACTGGAAGATCGCACAACGGGAGCGTCGTGACGTCACATCAGGCGCAACGTCTGACCACCGCACTCAGGGCACTGTTCGTCGGCCTCAGCCAGGGCGTCCCCCTCGGCCTTGCCCCTGGTGCCGACGAGCAGTACTTCGCCGACGCTGCCCGGGCACTGGCATCTGGGATGTCCCTCATCGATCACGATGCGGATGCTTCGTGACGGGCAGTCAGGATGAGGCGTCTTCGGGTTCACCGTCGTGAGTCAGATCTGTGACGACTTCCACCAGGCCGACAAGGCCGTTGCGGAGCCAGGGGAGTGTGATGCCTCGGGGGCGGCGGTCCAGGTGGAAGGCTTGCTCGAACTCGATCTGGGTGGTGCCGGTGAGGTGTGCGACTTTGCGTTCGGTCTCCGGTCGCTGTGCCAGGGAGATGATCAGTTACGTGAACCTGGCGACCTGGGGGTAGTTGGCGGCCCGGCGGAAGCGCTGCGATCGGATGAGGTCGAAGCGGTCCGGGAGGGTCTTGGAGTCGGGCCGGTAGATGCGCGCGAGCACGGAGTCCCGGTCGCCGCGCACCAGTGCCCGTCGGTCGATCTCTCGCCAGAACCGCTCGCAGTGGCGGTAGGTGGTTCCCAGGGCGAATGCCCCATGCCGGCGTTCCAGCCGGTCAAGGAGGCGCCGGGCGCGGACGACTTCTGGAGCGTGGGAGAGGTCGATCTGCTCGAAGACGTTCGCACGACGGCAGCTGAGCCAGCGCCGGTGACGGATGCAGACGTTGTCGTGAAGCCCGCGGAGGTAGACCTGGCTGGGCTGGCCGTTGTTGCCTGAGCGCTAGCTGCAGAGATCACAGGCGGCGCGCGTGTTGAAGATGAAGACTTCGGGCGGCGCGACGACGTCCGGTGCGTGCCGCCGCAGCTCGGGAAGCGCCCAGAGCAGGGTCGTGCGGGGCTGCCCGCTGAGTATTTCCAGCCGTTCGAGTTCGTTGAGCGGGCACTGGAGCCAGCGTGAGGGGTTGTGCATGGTGCGGAATCCGGTCTGGTTCGCGGCGGCGAGGCGGTGGCGGTAGGAGTCGAGGGTCTCGTTCGCGAACGGAGTGACCGGATTCGGCAGCGGACGCAGCATGGTCGGGACGAAGGGCAGCGAGGTGACCGGAGCGAGCCCTCGGCGTCGGCCGTTCATCCGGCTGCCCTGCCGCGCCGGGCTTCACCGCGGAAGGCCCTTTCACTGGCATGGTCGACGTGGATCGTGTCGAGCTGGCGGCGGGTGATGCGCTCGCTGCCGTCAAGGATCGCGGAGATGGCGGCGGCCCGGATCAGGTGAGAGAGGCTTCCGATCATGCCTCCGGTGCGTTGGTGGAGGTAGGGGTGCAGGCTGGCGAGGGTCTCGGCCTTGTGCTGGTGGAGCCGGAGCGTGGCCTCCATCGTCGCCACCAGAGCCTCCCACTCGGAGTTGAGCGGGAACGGCCCGGTGTGCAGCAGCGTGCACCGGCCGGCGATCTGGTCGCCTCGGATGCCGGTGAACAGCCCGGAGTGTTCGACGTCGATCCCCGCATAGATGAAAGTCGCGGGCAGGTGCTCGGTGAAGTACTTGAGATGGTCCGAGAGCTCCTCGCCGGCGGTGGTGGCCAGGTTCAGAACGGTTCCGCGGCGGGGACGGCCGTCCGGAGGTGTTTGCGCGCTGTTGCAAGCGGTGTGCTTGCAATTGTTAGCGGGGTGGGTGCATGGTGGAGGCATGGCATCGCTCAACGTCGGCAACCTCGGTGAGTACCTGCGCGAGCAGCGGCGCAACGCGCAGCTGTCGCTGCGGCAGCTCGCCGACGCCGCCGGGGTGTCCAATCCGTATCTGAGCCAGATCGAGCGCGGGCTGCGCAAGCCGAGCGCGGAGGTGCTCCAGCAGGTCGCCAAGGCGCTGCGGATCTCCGCCGAGACGCTGTACGTGCGGGCCGGCATCCTCGACGCCGAGCGGGACGGGGACGAGCGCCGTCGGGAAGGCGCGACGCGCGCCGCCGTCCTCGCCGACCCCGCGCTCACCGAGGGGCAGAAGCAGGTGCTGCTCCAGGTCTACGAGTCCTTCCGCAAGGAGAACGGCTTCGGGACCGGTGAGACCGGCAAGACGGGCAAGACAGGCAAGGCGGAGACGGGGCACCGCTCGGAGCGCGCCCACGGCGACGGCGCCGACGGCCTCCGGACCACCGACGGCCCTGATGGCGCCGACAGCGCCGACGGCGTCATACGGTCCGCCGCCGTCCCCGACCCGGACGGCGGCCGTCGCGGAGCCGAAGCCGAAGCCGGAGCCGAGGCCGGGCGCCGTACGCGCAGATCCGGCGGCGACGCCGACCCGCGGGAGGCGGCCGGTTGATCCGCCGGCCCCGTGGAACCGGCCGGTGCGGCGGCTCCCCCGGGGTTGGACGGCCGGGCAGGCCACCGCGGCAGAGCACGCAGACCACAACCCTCAGCCGAAAGCGATCCGGGAGGATCATCACCATGGCCATCACCGACGACCTGCGCAAGACCCTCAGCGACCCCAAGCCGCTCTACTTCGCCGCCGGCACCGCGGACCTCGCCCTGCGGCAGGCCAAGAAGGTGCCCGCCCTGGTGGAGCAGCTGCGCGCCGAGGCCCCGGCGCGGATCGACGCCGTGCGCAACACCGACCCGAAGGCCGTCCAGGAGCGGGCCACCGCGCGCGTCAAGGAGACGCAGGAGACCGTCCAGACCCGCGTCACCGGCTTCCTGAACTCCCTGGACACCGACCTGAAGAAGTTCGGCACCAACTTCGACGCCGACCTGAAGAAGTTCGGCGAGAGCGCCCAGGACTTCGCCCTGCGCGGCGTCGGCGTCGCCGCCGAGTACGCCGTCCGGGCCCGCGAGACCTACGAGAAGCTCGCCGAGCAGGGCGAGCAGGCCGTGCGGACCTGGCGCGGCCAGGCCGCCGAGGGCATCGAGGACATCGCCGAGGGCGTCGAGGAACTCGCCGTCGCGGTCGAGCCCGAGCGCGAGCCGAAGCCGCGCCCCGCGGCCGCCGCCGCGCCGGTGAAGCCGGCCACCCCGGCCGCCGCAGCCACCCCGGCCACCGTGGCCAAGCCCGCCCCGACGGTCCAGCCGGTCCGGGTCGAGGAGGCCAAGGCCGCCGAGGCCCGGGGCGCCGAGGTCAAGGCCGCCGCCGCCCCGGCCGCGAAGAGGGCCGCCACCGCTCCGGCGGCGAAGAAGGCCCCGACTCCGCGCAAGAACGCGGCCCCCGCCGCCAAGAAGACGACGCCCCCCGCCAAGTAACGCCCCGCGCTTTCGCGGCGGACGGCGGCAGGCGTCACCCGTACGGGCGACGGACGGGCGGGCCGGGCACCCTCGGGGTGCCCGGCCCGTTCTACGGGTACGGTGACGGGACGAGTCGGAGAGAACGGGCGGTGGACGGCATGCTGATGTTGGGCTTCGCGGGCTTTCTGGGGATCATCAAGATCCTCCTGATGGCCCTGGCCGCGTTCGGGCTGTTCGACGCCGCGTTCCGGCGCGAGGACGCCTTCCGCGCGGCCGACAAGCAGAACAAGGTGTTCTGGCTGATCATCCTGGCGCTGGCGCTGATCGTGAGCTACCTGTTCTCGATCATCGGCATCCTGCCGGCCATCGGCGCGGTCGCGAGCATCGTCTACATCGTGGACGTCCGGCCCGCGCTCAAGCAGGTCTCCGGCGGCGGCAACCGCTGGGGCCGCCGCAGAGGCGGCAGCAGCAGCGACGGCCCGTACGGCCCGTACAACGGCGGCCGCTGACAACGGCGGGCGCGGAGCACCGCGCCCGCGCGGCCCCGCAGCACCGCGCCCGCGCGGGCCGGCGGGCGGCCGGGCCGCCTTACCGCTCCCGGTCCAGCAGGACCACCGCCACGTCGTCGGCCAGCTCGCCGCCGTTGAGTTCCTGGGCCTCGTTCACCGCCGCCCGCAGCAGCTCCTCGCCGCGCAGGCCCTGGTCCAGCTGGCGGCGGACCATCTCCAGCATCCCGTCCTGGCCGAGCCGCTCGCCGTCCACGCCGGTGCGGCCCTCGATCAGACCGTCGGTGTACAGCATCAGCCCCCACTCGGCGCCCAGTTCCACCTGGGTCCGGGGCCAGCGGGCGCCGGGCAGCAGCCCGAGGGCGGGGCCGTTGTTGTCGTACGGCAGCAGCCGGGCGGGCCGGCCGGGCGTGATGACCAGCGGCGAGGGGTGGCCGGCCAGGCACAGGCCGGCGCGCCGGCCGTCCGGCGCGATGTCCACCGTGCACAGCGTCGCGAAGATCTCGTCGTCCGCGCGCTCGTGCTCCAGCACCTGCTGCAACGTGTTCAGCAGCTCGTCGCCGCACAGCCCCGCCAGGGTCAGCGCCCGCCAGGCGATGCGCAGCTCCACGCCGAGCGCCGCCTCGTCGGGGCCGTGCCCGCAGACGTCGCCGATCATGGCGTGCACGGTGCCGTCGGGGGTGCGGACGGCGTCGTAGAAGTCGCCGCCGAGCAGCGCGCGCGAGCGGCCGGGCCGGTAGCGGGCGGCGAAGCGCAGCGCGGCGCCGTCCAGCAGCGGGGTCGGCAGCAGGCCGCGCTCCAGCCGGCGGTTCTCCTGCGCCCGCAGCCTGCCCTCGGCGAGCCGGCGCTCGGCGGTGTCGGAGCGCTTGCGCTCCACGGCGTAGCGGATGGCCCGGCTCAGCAGGGGGCCGTCCAGCTCGTCGCGGAGCAGGTAGTCCTGGGCGCCCACCCGTACCGCCTCGGCGCCGCGCTCGGCGTCGCCGGAGGCGGTGAGCGCGAGGACGGCGTGCCGCGGCGCGAGTTCCAGTACGTGCTTGAGCACGGCCAGCTCGTCCTCCGCCTCGCCCGCCCGGCCCGGCGCGGGCAGCGCGAGGTCGAGCAGGATGCAGTGGACGTCGTCGGTGAGCAGCCGGCCGGCCTCGGTGAGGTTGCGGGCGGTGCGGATGCGGATCGGCTTTCCGGCGGAGTCGGTCAGTTCGGGCACGATCGGCGAGCCGCCGGGGTCGTCCTCGATCAGCAGCAGCGTGAGCTGACCGCCGCCGTGGGCGTGGTGGCCGGCGGTGCGGCTGTCCTTCTCTACCGTGATGTCCTTCGTGGCTTCCTGCGGGGCCGGTGCCGCGGCGGGGCCGCCGGCACCGTGGGACACGGTCTGCGCCGGACCGCTCTCCGCGGCCGGGATCGCTCGCTGCCGCGGTACGGGCACGGGCATGTCCTGGGTTCCTTCCCTCCCCCCGAGGGCGTGGTGGGCACGAGGGACCTCGCCCCACCGACGGGGACCATAGCGGTAGTCGGCGCCGCAGCGGAATGGTGTGAGGCACGTCGCTCGCGCCGCGGCCGCTGTCATATGCCGCGATTCCTGCCGGAGTTGGACAGCGCGACCGCGGCCCCGGGATGACGTAGCTCACGCCGGCCCCTGGTTCGGCGGGGACTTGGGGTGCGGTGGGTCACATGGCCCAGGTCACCGGGCGCCTCGGGCCCGCCCCCGGCCCCTCGGGCCTACGGCCCCCGGAGTCTCAGTCCGCGTCCGGCCGGTGTCCCGGAATCTCGGTCGCGTCCGGCCGCACCACGCCCAGGATCGGCATCTCGCCCGCACCGGCGAGCGTCACCGTCCGGCCGGGGCGCGGGGCGTGCACGATCCTGCCGTCGCCGACGTACATCGCGACGTGGCTGGCGTCGCCGAAGTAGATGATCAGATCGCCCGGGCGCATGTCCTGCACGGCCACGTGCGGCAGCTGCCGCCACTGCTCCTGGGAGGTGCGCGGGATGGGCCGGCCGGCCGCCGCCCACGCCTGCGAGGTCAGCCCGGAGCAGTCGTACGTCTTCGGCCCCTCGGCGCCCCACTCGTACGGCTTGCCGATCTGCGCGGTGGCGAACCGCACCGCCGCCGTGCCCGCGCCGGTCGCCTTGCCGGCGACGTCCTTGAGGACGCCGGTGCCCAGCCAGGCCGTCTGCGCCTGCTCGGCGGCCTGCTTCTCCAGCTGCGCCAGCCGTTCCCGCTGCCGCGCCTCCAGCGCGTCCTGGAGCTTCTCCGCCTCCTCGATCCGCTCCTGGACGCGTTTTTGCGCGGCGGCCCTGGCCTTGCGGTGGGCCTCCAGGTCCTTCAGGCGGTCGGCGGCGTCGTCGGCGTAGTGCCGCAGGTCCTGCTGGGTGCGGGTCATGTCGTCGATCAGGTCGCTGGTCGCCCGCTGCCCCTGGAGCACCAGGCCGGCGCTGTCGAGGAACCGCTGCGGGTCGCCGCTGAGCATGAACTGCACCTGGGGCGGCAGTCCGCCGGTGCGGTACTGGTCGCGGGCGGCCGCGCCGGCGCGGTCCTTCATGCGGTCCAGCTTGAGCTGCCCGGCGGCGATCTTCTTGTTCAGCTCGGAGATCTCGGCGGACTGCTTGTCGGCCTTTTCCTCGGCCGCGTTGTAGGCGTCGGTGGCGACGGCGGCGTCGTGGTACAGCCCGTCCAGCTTCTTCCGGACCGCCTCCAGGTCCTTGTCCGGCGGCAGCGTGACGGAGGGGGAGGGCGACGCGGCGGCCGACCCGGACGGCGAGGACGGCGAGGACGACGCGGTGGGCGCCGCCGACGGGTCCGGCTGCCGCACGGTCGCGAACGCCGTGCCCGATGCCCCCAGCACGGTGACCGCGCAGACCACGGTCACGGCCGTCGCGAGCACAGTGCGCCTGCCCCGTCCCATACCCCAGCCCCCCACATCTGATTTACCGTCAGTAACTTAAGTGCGTCGGTGGGATCGTGCCACGCCGTCGCGCAAAACGACAGAGGCCGTCACCGTCCGGTCCATGAGAGCTACGTGAAAGCCCCGAGCACGCCCCAGACGTGACGATCTCCCGCCTGTGTGACGAATGACTCACAAAGATCGTTCCCCGCAGTTCACACGCCGGCGCGCCACCGTCACCCCCGTCACCCGCGTCACCCGCGCGGCGCCAATGCCCCCCACGCCACCGTCACTTCGCCCTGCCGCCAGCGCGCCGGCCCGTCCGTCACCGGCCAGTCGGCCGTCAGATCGCGCACCGCGCGGAGCCAGCGCTGCCGGGCGCCGTAGGAGGCGTAGGGCGCGGCGGCGGCCCAGGCGCGGTCGAAGTCGCGCAGGAAGGCGTGCACCGGCTCGCCGGGCACGTTGCGGTGGATGAGCGCCTTCGGGAGGCGTTCGGCGAGGTCGGAGGGGCGGTGCAGGGAACCGAGACGGGTGGCGAAGGTGACGGTGCGGGGGCCTTCCGGGCCGAGCGCGACCCACACGTGCCGCCGGCCGATCTCGTCGCAGGTGCCCTCCACCAGCAGCCCGCCGCGCCCGTGCCCGTCCGCCGGGGTGAGCCGCGCGCACAGCCGCTCCCAGACGGCGGCGACCTCCGCCTCGTCGTACTGCCGCAGCACGTTCGCCGCGCGGATCAGGTGCGGGCGCCGGGCGACGGGCACCTCGAAGCCGCCGTGCCGGAAGACCAGCCCGTCGCGCTCGTACGGCAGCGCCGCCGCGACCCGGGCCGGCTCGATCTCGACGCCCACCACACGGGTGCGGGGCGCGGCAGTGCGCAGCCGGTGCAGCAGCTCCACCGCCGTCCAGGGGGCGGCGCCGTAGCCGAGGTCGACGGCCACCGGATCGGCGGCGCGGCGCAGCTCGGCTCCGTGCACGGCCGCTATCCAGCGGTCCATGCGGCGCAGCCGGTTGGGGTTGGTCGTCCCGCGCGTCACCGTCCCGACGGGTCCTGCGGTGCGGGCGGCGGCGCGGGATGTCATGGATACGAGGGTATGGGGGCACTCGGTGAAGGCCGTACGGCGCGGACTCGCCCCGACGGGTCACGCCCCCCGACATCGAACGGTTGAGCGAGTATCGGCAATGATTCGGTAAAGGTCCCCGTACCGGGCCCGGCGCCGGGATGGAAGCCGGCCCGCCCGGCGTTGGGTCCCGAAGGGCGCGCCGCGACCCCCGTCCGGCACGTCCGCGACAGCAGCAGAGAGGAACGCCAGGTGAGCCAGTACGTCAACAGGCTCGGGCGTCGCTCCGCGTCGGCTCCCACGCGGCTGCGGCTCTACCGTCGCCCCCGGCGCGTCGCCATGCTCTCCGTGCACACCTCGCCCCTGCACCAGCCCGGCACGGGCGACGCCGGCGGCATGAACGTCTACATCGTGGAACTGGCCCAGCGCCTGGCCGCCCAGGGCGTCGAGGTGGAGATCTTCACCCGCGCCACCGCCGGCGGCCTGCCGCCCGCCGTGGAACTCGCCCCCGGCGTCCTGGTCCGGCACGTCGACGCGGGCCCGTACGAGGGCCTGGCCAAGGAGGAGCTGCCCGCCCAGCTGTGCGCCTTCACCCACGGCGTCATGCAGGCATGGGCCGGCCACCGCCCCGGCTACTACGACCTCGTCCACTCCCACTACTGGCTCTCCGGCCACGTCGGCTGGCTCGCCGCCCAGCGCTGGGGCGTCCCCCTGGTGCACGCCATGCACACCATGGCCAAGGTCAAGAACGCCAGCCTGGCCGCGGGCGACACCCCCGAGCCGGCCGCCCGCGTCATCGGCGAGACCCAGATCGTCGCCGCCGCCGACCGGCTGATCGCCAACACCGAGGAGGAGGCCGAGGAGCTGGTACGGCACTACGCGGGCGACCCCGCCAAGGTCGCCGTCGTGCACCCCGGAGTGAACCTCACCCGCTTCCGTCCCGGCGACGGCCGCGCCGCCGCCCGCGCCCGCCTCGGCCTGCCCGAGGACGCCCTGATCCCCCTGTTCGCCGGCCGTATCCAGCCGCTCAAGGCCCCCGACGTGCTGCTGCGGGCGGTGGGCGTCCTCCTCGACGAGCGCCCCGACCTGCGCTCGCGCATCGTCGTCCCGATCGTGGGCGGCCCCAGCGGCAGCGGCCTCGCCAAACCCGAGGGCCTGCAGAAGCTGGCGGCCCGGCTCGGCATCGCCGACGTCGTACGGTTCCGCCCGCCGGTCGGGCAGGACCAGCTCGCCGACTGGTTCCGGGCCGCGTCCGTGCTGGTCATGCCGTCCTACAGCGAGTCCTTCGGCCTGGTCGCCATCGAGGCGCAGGCCACCGGCACCCCGGTGCTCGCCGCCGCGGTCGGCGGCCTGCCGGTGGCGGTGCGCGACGGCGAGACCGGCCGCCTGGTCCAGGGCCACGACCCGGCCGCCTACGCGCGCGTGCTGCGCGACTTCGCCGACGAGCCCGGCCTCGCCGACCGCATGGGCGCCGCCGCCGCCCGGCACGCGCAGTCCTTCGGCTGGGACGCCTCGGCGGCCGCCACCGCCGACGTCTACACGGCCGCCCTGCACGCCCACCGCCGTCGCGTACGCTCCCACCATGGGTGAGGCCAGGGACGAGAGCGGGCAGCAGCGGGCGGCACAGGTCATCGAGGCCGCGCTGAAGGACGCCGAGGTGGAGTGGGAGAGCCCCCGGGCGGGCACGTACGTCGTCACACTCCCCGGCACCCGCAAACTGTCGACGACCCTCCAGATGATCGTCGGCCGCCACTCCCTGTCCCTGAACGCCTTCGTCATCCGCCACCCCGACGAGAACGAGGCGGCCGTCCACCGCTGGCTCCTGGAGCGCAACCTCAAGCTGTACGGCGTCGGTTACGCCGTCGACCGCCTCGGCGACGTCTACGTCACCGGCCGGCTGCCGCTGGCCGCGGTCACCCCCGACGAGGTGGACCGCCTGCTCGGCCAGGTGCTCGAAGCCGCCGACGGCAGCTTCAACACCTTGCTGGAACTGGGCTTCGCCGCCGCGATCCGCCGCGAGTACGCCTGGCGGGTCTCGCGCGGCGAGTCGACGCGGAACCTGGCGGCGTTCGCGCACCTGACCGAACGCCCGGCGGACTGAGCGGAGTTCGGCGCCGGCAGCTCGTCCCGCCGTCAGCGGGCGCGGTAACGCCCCGGGGTGACCCCGACCAACTTCCGGAAGTGCCGGGTCAGATGGGCCTGGTCGTAGAAACCGGCCGCGGTGGCCACCTCGGCCGCCGGCCGCCCCGCCAGGAGCAGCCGCCGGGCCCGCTCGACGCGCCGGGACATCAGGTACTGGTGCGGCGCGATGCCGTACGCCCCGCTGAACGCCCGTACCAGGTGCGCCGGATGGGCGTGCACGGCGGCCGCCGCCTCGTCGAGGGTCAGCCCCCGCGGCACCCGCTCGTCCAGCAACTCCCGCAGCCGCCGCGCCACTCCGGGATCCGGGCGCGGGTCCTTCGGCGCGCTGCGGGGCCGCAGATGGGCGCGCAGCCGCTCGCCGACCAGCGTCAGCCTGCTCTCCGCCTCCAGCTCGTCGCCGGGCAGCGCGAGCGCGGTGTGCAGCTGCCCGACCCGCCGCCGCAGCACCGGATCACGCAGCCCGGGCCCGTCCACGGCGGCCCCGATGAGATCCTCGCCGAGCCGGCTGGAGTCGAGGTACAGCACGCGCTTGCGGAAGCCGTGCGCGGTGGCCGGGGAGCCGTTGTGCGCCACGTGCGGCGGCAGCAGGGTCACCGTGTCGTGCGGGGTGCCGTGCTCGTGCCGGTCCAGGTCGTACCGCACGGCCCCGTCGTCCACGATCAGCAGCGTCCAGGCGTCGTGCACGTGCATCGGATAGGCGTACCCGGTGAAGTGCGCGTGGAAGACCTCCACCACGCCCGGGACGCGCGGGCGCCAGGCGGAGACGCTGCTCCGGGACCGCTGGGCGGGCGGAGCGGGCGGGACGGGCTGGGCGGCCATGCAAAGAACGTACAAGACCACGCCGTACGCCGTCCGCGAGGCTTCCGGCATGCCTGACACGCGTTTCGACACCAAGATCGCCGTACTGCTGCGCGAGGACCTGGAGTCCTGGCAGCGCCTGAACGTCACCACCTTCCTGGTCAGCGGCCTCGGCACGACGGTCCCCGAGGTGATCGGGGAGCCGTACGAGGACGCCGACGAGGTGCCGTACCTGCCGATGTTCCGCCAGCCGGTGCTGGTCTTCGAGGGCACGAAGGAGACGCTGACGGCGGCGCACGGACGGGCCCTGACCCGCTCCCTGCCGCGCGCCGTGTTCACCTCCGACCTCTTCACCACGGGCAACGACGAGGACAACCGCGCGGCGGTACGGGCGGTGCGGACCGCCGACCTGGACCTGGTGGGACTGGCGGTGTACGGGCCGCGCAACGCGGTGGACAAGGTGCTGAAGGGAGCACGGATGCACCCGTGAGACCGCGCGGTTCCGCGCGACCCGTCCAAAGGGGCGCGGGGAACTGCGCGAAAGGGGGTCTGGGGGCGCAGCCCCTAGGGACGCTCCAAGGGGCGCGGGGAACTGCGCGAAAGGGGGTCTGGGGGCAAAGCCCCCAGGGACGGGAAGGGAAGGGGCGGCGGGGGCGAAAACCCGCCCCGGAGGCGGCCAGCCCGGGCTCAGACCGCGTCGGCCTCGGCGGCGAAGGCGGGCCCGGTGGCGGGGGCGGCCCCGGCAGGCGCCGGAGAGGTTCCGCCGGCCGGAACCCCGGCGTCCTTGAGCACGACGCCCCCGACCGCCCCCTCCACCGGCAGCCGCCGCATCAGCACCCCGTACCCCACACCCGCCGCGGTGCCGACGGCCGCGCACATCCCCCACAGCCACGCCGCGCCGAGGCGGTCGATGACCGCGCCGGACATCAGCGGGGCGACGAGGGCGGCCAGCGACCAGGACAGGGTGTAGACGCCCTGGTAGCGGCCGCGCCCCCGGGCGGGGGAGAGGCGGACCACGAGCCCGGTCTGGGTCGGGGCGTTCACCATCTCGCCGAGGGTCCACACGCACACCGTCAGCGCGAAGACGGCGACCGACCCGGCGAACGCGGTGAGCCCGAAGCCGTACCCGGCGAGCAGCGAGGACACCACGAGCAGCCGGCGCGGGTCGCGGTGCTCGATGAGGCGGGTGAGCGGGATCTGGAGGGCGACGATCAGCAGGCCGTTGACGGCGAGGGCCGTGCCGTAGTCGGCGGGCGTGAACCCGGCCCGGCCCATGGCGACCGGCAGACCGACCGAGCCCTGCTGGAAGACCAGGGCGACCAGGAAGGACAGTCCGACGACGGCCATGAACCGCCGGTCGCGCAGCACGGTGACGAGCCCGACCCGGTCGCCAGAGCCGCCGCCCGGGGCGCCCTCCTCGTACGTCTTGTCCGGCCGGGACTCGGGCACCTTGAGGAACACCACGAGCGCGCAGGCCAGGGTCATCCCGGCCTCGATGAGGAAGCCGGCGAGGTAGCTGAACTGGGCGATGAAGCCGGCCGCCATGGAGGAGACGGCGAAGCCGAGGTTGATCGCCCAGTAGTTGAGCGAGAAGGCGCGCACCCGGTCCTCGGGCCGCACGATGTCGGCCATCATCGCCTGCACGGCCGGCCGGGAGGCGTTGGAGGCCATGCCGACCAGGAAGGCGACGGCGGCGATGGAGACGGGGTCGTGCACGAAGCCGAGCAGCGCGACGGAGACGGCCGTGGCGGACTGGGCGACGAGGAGGGTGGGCCGCCGTCCGAGCCGGTCGGCCATCACGCCGCCGCCGAGGGAGGAGACGACGCCGCCGAGCCCGTGCAGCGAGGCGACGAGACCGGCGTAGGAGGCGGAGTAGCCGCGGTCCAGCGTCAGGTACAGCGCCATGAAGGTGGCGACGAACGCCCCGAGCCGGTTGACGAGGGTGCTGGTCCACAGCCACCAGAACTCCCGGGGCAGTCCCGCGACCGTCTCGCGAGCGGCACGTCTGAGCGCGGAGACGGACATGACGGACACGAGGGACCCCCGGATGTAAGCGGCTGCGGCGTTGATCACAACTTACGAGTGCGCGCTGACCAGGGCCACTCGATTAACAGAAGCCGTCAACTGTCGGCGGCTTCGGCGGGGGCGTGCGCGGGGGCCCGTCCGCCTGCCGGGCACACGGGCGGCGCACCGTATGCGTCGATTAGGCTCGGAGACATGGCCGACGCACCGTACAAGCTGATCCTCCTCCGCCACGGCGAGAGCGAGTGGAACGAGAAGAACCTGTTCACCGGCTGGGTGGACGTCAACCTGACCGCCAAGGGCGAGAAGGAGGCGGCGCGGGGCGGCGAGCTCCTCAAGGACGCCGGCCTGCTGCCCGACGTGGTCCACACCTCCCTGCAGAAGCGCGCGATCCGCACCGCGCAGCTCGCGCTGGAGTCCGCCGACCGCCTGTGGATCCCGGTCAACCGCAGCTGGCGCCTGAACGAGCGGCACTACGGCGCGCTCCAGGGCAAGGACAAGGCGCAGACGCTGGCGGAGTTCGGCGAGGAGCAGTTCATGCTCTGGCGCCGCTCGTACGACACCCCGCCGCCGCCGCTGGACCGCGACGCGGAGTACTCCCAGTTCAACGACCCCCGCTACGCGACCCTCCCGCCGGAGCTGCGCCCCCAGACGGAGTGCCTGAAGGACGTCGTCGTCCGGATGCTCCCGTACTGGTTCGACGCGATCGTCCCCGACCTCCTGACCGGCCGCACGGTCCTGGTCGCCGCCCACGGCAACAGCCTGCGCGCCCTGGTCAAGCACCTCGACGGCATCTCGGACGCCGACATCGCCGGCCTCAACATCCCGACCGGCATCCCCCTGTCCTACGAACTCGACGCCGACTTCCGTCCGCTGATCCCCGGCGGCACCTACCTCGACCCGGACGCGGCAGCGGCGGCCATCGAGGCGGTCAAGAACCAGGGCAAGAAGAAGTAACGCCCACTGCTCGTTCTGAGGCCCCCTGTCCGCGACGGCTCGCGGCGGGGGGCTTCGGCGTACCCGCAGGCCGTGCGATCAGGTGGCCGGGAGTTGGTACGAGAGCACGTAGGCGTCGGCGGCCATGACGGTGTCGCACACCTCGACGGCCCGCCCCTGGCTGTCGTAGGCGGTCCGGATCAGGTGGATCACGGGGACGCCGGAGGCGAGCCGCAGTGTGCGTACCTCGTCGGGGGAGGGCATCCGGGCGCGGATCTCCTCGTCGAAGTGGTGGAGGTGGTGGCCGAGTTCTTCGAGGCGGGCGTAGATGCCGCCGGGGCCGGGGTTGGGTTGGGCGATGGGGGTGCCGCGGGCGATGTCGAGGGGAAGGTAGGAGGTGGCGAACTCGACGGGTCGCCCGTCGAGCAGGTACCGGCGCCGCCGCGCGAACACGCGCCGCACACCTCCGAGCCGCGCGGCCACGTCTGGGGTGGCTTTCTCTTCCTTGATCTCCAGGCTGTCGACCTGGGGATGGCTGCCGGCGGCGTCGGCTTCAACAAGGAACGCGGACTTGCCCTGTTCCCGGTGGTGGCGGGCGAAGCGATCGGAGGCGAGCCGTCGTACGGGTGGCCGGGGCCGGACGAAGACGCCCTTGCCGTGTTCGGCGTGGACGAGTCCTTCGCCCTGGAGGACGGAGAAGGAGTGCCGGACGGTCATGCGGGAGACGCCGTAGTGCTCGACGAGTTCGGCCTCGGAGGGCAGCTTCTCGCCCTCGCTGAACCGCCCGCGGCCGATGGCTTCGCGCAGTTGGTCGGCGATCTGCCGGAAGACCGCACGATCACTCGTGGGGTCGAGTTCGCCGAGGAGGCCGGACGGGAGAGGGCTCACGTCGCTATACTCCTTTAGATATCTAGACAAGTGGACGGCACTCGTTGCTACCGTGGAAGCCTAGTCAGCCGAGAGGGCCGAGGAACGTGAGCTTGGAACGCCCGCACTCCGTGAGCGTGGCCGGGGTCGTCGTGGACGACCAGGGCCGTGCCCTCTTGATCCAGCGCCGGGACAACGGCAAGTGGGAGCCACCGGGTGGTGTCCTCGAACGTGAGGAGACGATTCCCGAGGCGTTGCAGCGTGAGGTCCTGGAGGAGACCGGTATCAAGATCGCCCTCCCGGCCACCCTGACCGGCGTCTACAAGAACATGACGGGCCTGATCGTCTCCCTGGTCTTCCGCTGCGAGGCCGCCGACGGCACGCCCACCACGGGCGAGGAGACCCGCGCACTGCGCTGGGCCACCCGCGAAGAGGTCTCCGTCCTGGCCGACGAGGCCTACGCGATCCGCGTCCTGGACGCCCTGGACGCGATGTCCCCGCCGGCCGTCCGCGCCCACGACGGCATGAAACTCATCTAGCCCGAACCGCTGCATTTGGCGGTCTACCAGCACGGAGTAACTTGTATGCACGAGTATATGAGAGATGTCGGCGAGGGTGTGGGGCCTGAGCTGCCCGGGCTTTCCGGAGGAGGTCAGCAGGGCTCGCCGCTGGACGCGGGACATCCTGCGCGGCTCTCCGCTGGCTGAGGACGCGGAACTGATCGTGAGCGAGCTGAGCGCGAACGCGATCCTCCACACAGCCACCGGCCGACAGGCGGGCAGCTTCCACCTGGCCCTGGCGATGACCCCACGGGTGATCGCACTGTCGGTCACGGACGACGGCGGCACGGGGACGACCCCGAGGGCGGAGCACCGCAACGACCAGGCCGAACACGGCCGGGGCCTGAGCATGGTCAACGCCCTCGCCCACCGCGTCATCATCCACACCAGCCAGACCGGCAACACGGTCACCGCAGAACTCCTCATGGATGTCCGCCGAGAACGGGGAGCAGCCGGCCCATGCTGACGCACACGCCCGCCGACACCCCGGACCCGAACCGCCGGCCATCCCCGCACCGATGCCGAGCCACCGCCCACCTCACCGGCGAAGTGCGCTGGATCCCACTGGGGACGACCGACACAACAAGCCCGTGCTCGGCCACGCACTGGTTACGAGAACGCACTCGCCCCATCACCGACCAGCTCGACACCGCACACGCCCGACCGGGACGGCACTGGCTGACGGACGAGAGGGAACACGAACGCGCCCTCGCCTGCCTGACCGCGGGAACGGGCTACACCAGCGCCCGCTACGTGCTCGTGGTCTCCCCACCGGGGGCGACCTCATGAAGGCACCCCTCCGTGGCTACTGGTGCCAGTGCTGGACCGAGAACCTGACCACTGCGGAAGGACCCGCGCTCCGAGCATCCTTCGACGCCTACTCAGCACCACAGGCAGACCGCTGGGTAGCAGTCACCCTCCGCACGATCTCCCCGGTCCTCGACGCAGACGCCTCGGACGAAGCATGGACCTGGCTCTACGACGACCGCATCGAGACGCGCCGTGCCCTACTGCGCTGCGAACCCTGCACCGTGACCATCACCCACGCCAACACCCGCATCACTTGGGCGATCCGCCCCGTGTTCTTCCTGCCACTGGTACACCGGCAGGGCGCTGAACTCCCAGCGTGCGCATACGCCTTCAAGCCCCACGCCACGGACTGAGTTACAACTTTCTCTACTGGTTCAAGGCGGCTCGCTCCGCTCCCCGCACGCGGCCCAGCCCCCAGCCGGGCCTGCGCTCCTGCCTTCGTCCCGCTCCAGCCCGGCCGGCGCCCGTGCCGCGCGCACAGGGATCACCTACTCGCCGTAAGGGCAAACTTGCAGGCGCCCGATGTGCCGAGAGATAGAGAAGTCCCTATTACTCGTTCGAATGGCGAGTCAGTCTGATTACCTATTCCGGAGCCCAGCCCAGCTCTCGACTGTAGTTCCGAAGTTTCCTGAGGCAGTAAGCGGCGATATTTCCCCGATTTTTAGCGACCATGAAGTCACTGGCCCGCCAGGTGTACTCCAAACAAATGGCCTCCTTCTCGAAGTTGAGGGAGTTATCTGGAATCAGAGGGCAGAAGTCCAGCTTCTTTTCTGCCATGGTCGTGTAACTGAGACCTTGCGCAGAGGCGAATGCGGTCAACGCCTCAGCTAGAGCATAGTTCAGCGCCTTGTCGCGACCAGCAGTGAAGCCAGACTCGGCGAGGTATTGGAACGCGAGGAGCGATGTTGTGGTCGGCGTTCCCTTGGTCTCCAGAATCGCCTTGGACTGCCCTAGCAAGTACTTACCAAGGTCGCAACGCTCAATATTCCTTGTTACCACTGAATCGCCAGGGAGGCGCACTCCGAGGCTGTTCAGATTTTCCTTAACTTCCTCTGGCCCATATCTGCGCAAGATGCCGACAGACGCACTGGGGGGTAGGCTAAAAGCTCTCGCATCCAGTCGGACGATCGTGCTGGTTAGTAGGCCTCGCCTTGCCTTCCACCACTTCCCTACCTCGCTGTCAGGCGAAGAATCCAGCAGGGCACTGCCGTCAAGGAGTCCGAACTGATTACTGCTGGTCAAGTGCGTAAGAATTCCTGCATCGGAACTTTCGCTGGCAAAAACGATGGCAAGTCGCAACGACTTCCGCATCTCCCTGCGCATGCTGGTGACAAGCTTGGCGAAGTCGTCGGAAATTTCCCTAAGGAATCCACCTAGTGATGTGAATCCACTTGGATCGTAGCTGCTGGGCTCAACTCCCAGATCTTCAAGTGAGTCGATAGAGTTTACGAGGCGGAGGGTCGTTTTTGCGATCTCTTGCCACGTTTCCCGGGGTGGACCAGAGATGGCCACAGGGAGATCGATCGGGGGCTTTCCTGCGATATCGCTGTAGGCCCGAGACATGGCTTCCGAGAGATCTCTTTGAGTGTCCGGCCACAGGATGAGGGCCTTGGAACCACCTTCGGGATGGCGCAAGAAACGCTTGATCTCCGCCAACTCCTCTCCTGAAGGTGGACTCCCCTCGCGATGGTCAATATTGATCGGGACGATACGCTTATCGTTCACTGCAAACTTACTCAAATGATGCGCAGTTTCACGCTGCAGTGCGTCGGCGTTAACGTTTCCGGAGAAAAGGATGGTCGGCAGGAAGAGGCCGGGAAGAAACTTGTCTAGATTGTTTGCGAGGGTCGTCTTGCCAGTTCCCGAAGGGGCGTAGATGGGAAGAAATAGCCCTTCCCCGCGCGCCATTAGCCCACGCGCCGCATCTTCTAGGAGGTTCTGGGTCTCGACTTCAGGTGTCACGAGTAGCGAAGCGAGCTCCGCCCCGAGGTGCGAGGCCAGGGCTTCGTAGCGAGCAGGGAAAATGAGTTGCTCTAGCAGATGCAGGCCTGGACTCGCGTTCACGTACAACTCCCGCTTGGCGCATTGTGTGTTGACCGTTGCAGGGGTCAAGTATGTCCTCAGGTGCCCCCTGGCGTCAGACCGACGATCGGATTGGCACTCGGTGACACCTACTCGACACTGGGGGCCAAGACGGGAGGTGAGCGCGGCAGGTGGGCCGAGGCATCGTTACGCCGGGCCAGCCGCCATGACTTGCTCTGGCCGACGACATCGGCAGCGTGGCTGAGGCCGGTGAGGGTGCAGCGAGGCATACGCGTGCGTGGTCGCTCCGTGCACCTACCGTCGTGGCTGACTGTCGTCGGCTGAGGTTCGGGCTGGACGCCGCGAAAGCGCCGTGCCATTCACATGCCAGATCGGACGGGGAACAGCAGGGACCGGCCACGGGTGCGAACAAGGCTCCACGAAGCTCCGCCGCACGTCAGCACAGCAACCGCTGCAGGAAGATCCAAGCTTCCCAAGCTGAGGGCTCAGGCGCCGTCGACTCAGGTCGGCCGTCGTGGCCTGCTCTGGTGGACGCGCAGATTGCGTGGCTGAGACCGATGGGACGTAGCGAAGCACACGCGTGGCTGGATGGTCGGCGGGCCCGCCGTCGTGGCTGGCTGTCGTTGGCCGAGGTTCAGACGGGGCCATCGAAGGTGCCATTCGTCAGTTGAGTGCGTCGAAGCTGGGCCGTCCCTGGGCCGTCCGAGGCCGCTCGGCAGTGGCCAACGACGACCAACGACGATCACCAAGCGCACCAGTCCACCGCCCCTGAGCAGCGAAAACCCAGCTCACCAAGATTCCCGGAAAGCCCCAGGGCAAGAAGAAGTAACGCCCGCTGTTTTTGCCGAGGCCCCCTGTCCGCGGTTTGTCCGCGGGCAGGGGGGCCTGTTGCTGCCTCTGGGTCGTCAGGCGTCGTCCTGGCTTCTCCACACGGCGCAACCCGCTCCGCAGACCGATCCGCGAGAGCACCGCTGCGCGGACGATGGGACGAGGTGCGAGCCCGTGCTCTTCAGAACAACGGCATGCTGCGCTGACGTACCGGCGGTGTCCGCCCAGCCGCTGCGACTTCGATGCGGTGGTCGGCTGGTCCGTGGCCGTGCCGGTCGGTCGGTGTGGCCGGTCACCCGGTCTTGGGGGCGCAACGCATGCCGATGTAGACGCAGCGTGTGCCGTCGGGCAGGGCGGAGAAGATCACTGGTGTGGAGTCCGTGCTGAAGGCCGAACCCACGCCCGTGCCGGCGAAGGCCGTCTCCGTGACCGGCAGCAGGTTGATCCGCAGGGGCTTCGAGAGGTCCTTCATGCCGTCGACGAACTCGTAGAGCGCGTGCCCGGAGCCGTCCTTCTCGGTCACCGTGATGATCACGCCCTCGCGCCGGTACGTGCCGATGAGCGGTGTCCAGTCCACCACGGGTGGCGTGGCGGACGGGGCGAAGGGGGCCGGCATGGTCACCCCGGCCAGGTCGGCGAGAAGCTCGCGGTAGAGCGCCGCGTACACCTCACGCGCACCGCCGCCGTTGGTGAGCAGCGCGACGGCGACGTCGGCCGAGGGCACCACGCGCAGGTAGGCGTACTGCCCGATGGAGGCGCCGTCGTGTCCGTAGCCCTCGACGCCGTTCCAGTCGTACAGGGTCCAGCCCAGACCCCAACCGTCCGAGCTGACCGTCCACTTGTCGGGGCAGTCCACCACCCGGCGTCGCATCAGGGCGACCGTCTTCTCGGAGAGCACGCGGGTGCCGTCCTCGGCCACGCCGCCGGCAAGGTGCATGCGTGCGAGCCGGGCGAGGTCGCCCGCGGTGGCGATGACCCTGCCGTACGGGCCCGCCGATCGCGGCATCATGTCCCACTCCGGCGCCGGGTTCGGCTCCTGGCCGGGCTCGCCCAGGTGTCCCATGGCCGCGCGGAAGCGCAGCGCCTCTTCGGGCAGGGTCATGGTGCGGGTGAGGCCGAGCGGGGTCAGGAGCAGGTCCTTGAGGGCCTGGTCCCAGACCTTGCCGGTCACCACCTCGATGATCCGGCCGAGCACGTTGTAGCCGACGCTGCTGTACGAGATCGCGCTGCCGGGCGGGCAGTCGAGCGCCACGTCCTTCGCGGCCTCGACGTACTTGGCGAGGCAGTCGTCGCCGCGCCCGCTGTCGTGATTGAAGTCGCAGGTGAGACCGCTCGTGTGGCTGAGCAGCCGACGGACGGTGATCATCGCGGTCGCCGCGGGGTCACCGACGGAAAACTCCGGCAGCACGTCCGTGACCGGGGCGTCCAGGTCCAGCAGGCCCTCCTCGACGAGCCGCATGACCAGGGTGGCCGTGTAGATCTTGGCTATCGAGCCCATCTGGAAGACCGACTCGGTCGTCGTCTCCACGCCTGTGCCGCGATGCAGGACGCCGCTCGCCAGCTCGTGGACGGTCCCGTCGACGAGGACGGCCAAGGACGCTCCCGGCACGTGGTGTTCGGCGCAGAGCTGGTCGAGGCGGGCCTGCCACCGGGCGAGATCCAGCTCGCGCCCGGCCGAGTTCCGGGTGCCCCACGCCCCTTCGGCACTCCAGGCGCCCTTTTCGTCACAGCTCATACCGTTCAGCACAGCCGAATCCCCCTCCATTGAGCACGGTGATCCTCGATGCGAACACCGTACGCATTGAGGATCGACGTTCGCAATACGCGTACGGCGTGGGCTACGGTGAGGGCCGACAGCAAGCAGATCGACCGACGGGAGTGGGCGCGCATGCCTCGCGACGCCAAGCCGATCACCTCGGTGTGGACACGTCCGCATCGCCCGCAGCGCGAGCACCTGACGCGGGAGCAGATCGTGACGGCGACGATCGAGCTGCTGGACGGGGAGGGGGTGGAGGCGCTCAGCATGCGGAAGCTCGGCACTCGTCTGAAGGCCGGGGCCACTTCCCTCTACCGGCATGTGGCCAATCGGGACGAGCTGATCCAGCTGGCCGTGGACGACGTGTTCGGTGAGCTGGATCCGCCGGCCGCCGCCACCCACAGGACATGGCGTACGGCGGTCGCCCGCGCCGCCACCGACCTGCGGGCCATGGTCCTGCGCCACCCCTGGGTCGGCCCCGAACTCGGCCAGGTCGGGCTGCTCCACGTCGGCCCGAACGCCGTCCGCATGACATCGGGTCTCCTCGCGCAGTTCCAGGCGGCCGGTTTTCCCGCCGGTGAGGAGGACCAAGCCGCTGGAGCGCTCATGTCCTACGTCGTCGGGGTCGCCACCAGCGAGGCCGCGTACCTCTCGGTGATCGCCCGCAGTGGCGTCTCCGAGCGTGAATGGCTGTCGGACCACAACCCGGACTTCGGCGAGGAGGTGGACCCGCGGCAGGTGCGCGAGGACCGCTTCGCATATGGACTCGACCGCATCCTCGACGGCCTCGCCGGCCGGCTCACGCCAGGCGATGACGGTACTTCTCGCCCCACCGGGCGGTGACATCGCGAGCGAGCCCGGGAAGAGTCGCGAGGTGCGACGGCCAGACATTCATGATCCCCGCCCGCCGACGGCTACCTCCCTGCGGGCGTATCACCACCGTCTCCGGCACCACCCTGCGGAACGACTCCCACACCTCATTCGGTGCCAGCCGTTCCGCGAGGCTCCGGACTCAGGACTCGACCACGCGGCCGTTCAGATCGAAGAGAAGCCACTCCAGCCACTCCGCCGTGACTCCCAGAGACGAGGCCCAGTCGTGCATGGAGCTGACGTAGGCGGCGTACCGAGCGGGCCAGTGGCGGGTGCCGGCTGCCTCCCAGCTGGTCCACCCGAGGGCGTTGAGCGAACGAAAGACCCGGTCGTCGAGGATCAGGGCCCGGTCGCACGGGGCGTCGCGGTCGTCCACGGCGGCGAACCACTTGGTGAAGAAGGACCGTCCCACCCCGTCGAGGGCGAATCGCCGGTAGGCCCCGCTCAGGTCGCCCTTTCGGACCGCGTCGCGCGTGGTCCGCAGGACAGCGGGCATGCGCGGGTCGGACAGAGCCGCCTCCGTGTACCTCGGGCCACGTCCGTTCGTGGTGCCCGAGCCCCAGATCATCACGGCCACGAACAGGTCACGCAGACCGCCGGGATCGTCGTCACCGACGCGGTCACGGAGCCGGGCCAGGTCGCCCCGGCTGATGAGGCGGTCACCGCTCGACCCGCCCGCACCCTCGACGCCGATGTCGAGTACGTGCGCCGCTCCGTGCGGCTCCAACCGCGAGCGCCACGTTTCCGGACGGAAGCGCACGGGCTTCTGTTCGAGGTCGCCGTAACGGGCGACAAGCTTCTCAAGCTGCTCCATCGTGCTCCCCCGGCCATCACAGCGGCGTGCCGTGCGCCACAGCGTAAGGGAGGAGACGCCAACGGGACCCGCCTACCGGCGATGACGGACGAACCTGGCCAATGAATAAGGCATGTTGATTCGCGTGCGAAGTTCGGGCAGTGGGCGAGCAACGGCGGTCAACCGTGGTCAGCTTGGCGTGTGGAGTCCATCATCGCCAGTGCCATAGCCGTCCTGGGGGCCCTGCTCGGGTCGGGGATCACTCTGGCGTTTCAGCAGCGCACCACCGAGCGGAGTCACCAGTTCACCCGCCGCGAGAGGCTTCGGCAGGAGCGGCTGGACGCTTGGTCCGTCTACGCCGGCACGTTGCTCAACTACCGCCGCTGCCTGGTCCATCTCTGGATCTGCGAGCACGAGCAGTCGCCACCGGAGGAACCCGCCGTGGTGCGTGTCCGCGCCTACGACCTGCGCTCCCGCGCGCAGGAGGCCCTCTTCCGGGTGCAGATGCTGACGGATGACGGCAGGCTCAGTCGGACTGCGGAGGATGTCCTCGCCGACATCATGAAGCTGCCCAAGGTGGGCAGCAGGGCCGAGCTGGACGAGCTGCGAGCACGGTCACTTGACGGCATCAACCGGCTTGTCGGATCCGCGAAGCAGCACCTCTGAGGGGGACCAGCGTGCTGCTGGTGCCAGATCATGCTGCCGGCGGACGATCTCCACGACGCCATGGGCCGCTGGCTGCGCGGGGTGAGGGGGCGGGCTCAAGGGCCTTTGTGCAAGAAGCCGTTGTTCAGCGGGTCGGGCGTCACGCCCCCGCCGCACCCTCCGGCTCCTCCGCCCGTCCCGCCGGCAGCAGCCACACCCCCGCCCAGCAGCAGGCCCGTACGATCACGGCCGCCGCGATCGCCCATCCCACGTTCGTCACCTGGACGTCGGTCAGCCAGGTGATCAGGTACCAGACCAGGGTGTCCTGGGCCACGCCGACGACCGCCAGGATCACCAGGAGCAGCGGGGCCTGGTGGGCGTCGCGCGGGGTGGACCAGATCGCCGTGCTGACGCCCGCGAAGACGATGAAGGAGAAGAGGTAGCCGAACATCGGGCCGGAGTCGGTGTCGGCGAGGGTGATGCCGGGGAGCGCTGCGGCCAGGGCCACGCCGGGCAGCAGGCCCAACTGCTGTCTTCTGGTGTCTTTCATGATCCGGACTCTGGCAGGAGCCGTTCTCGCCCGGAAGAGTGGCGGACCGGGTTGTGGAGAGGCCGTTACGCAATGGCGGTGCGCCGGTCCGCCCGTCCGTTCCGTGCCGGGTGCTCCGGCGAAGGGGAAAGCCCCCTCCCCGTGACAGGACGGCGGGGAGGGGCTTTCGGGAGCCGGCTGGGGTCAGCGCCGGCCGTCGTGGTGCTCGGTGTGGCGCGGGCCGGAACGCTCGTCGTGGTGGGCGCCGGGGTGCTCCGCGTGCCGCGGGGCCGGGCGGGGTACGTGGCGCTGGCCGCCCCAGGCGACCGAGTCGACGAAGCGGCGGTTCGCGTCGCGCAGGGTGGCGGTGTCGGCGTGCTTGTCCCAGACCGCGACGCGGCGGTCCTGGTAGAGGTCCGTGCGGGTGTCTTGGCCGTAGCCGGTGTGGACGCGGACCGTGGCGTGGCCGGCGAGGCGGTAGTGGCGGAAGGTGTAGGTGTGGCCCTGCCGGTCGGACAGCGTCCAGCCGTTCAGGTTGACGTCGCGGCGGCTGTCGTTGCTGATCGTCACCCACTCGTTGTTGAGGGAGCGGTTGGAGCGGTGGGCGCGGGTCTCGTTGTCGAGGTGCAGGCCGCTGATCACCACGCCCTGGCGGTGCGAGCGCGGGGTGTGGTCGGCCGCGGACGCCGGCAGCGTCGCCATCCCGACCAGCGCTCCGGCCACGGCTGCGGCTGCGGTCAGGCGGCGGGCGGTCACAGAGACGGAAACGGACACAGGCTCTCCCTGCTTGGTGCGAGCGCGCCCTCGTCCGCGGATCTCGCCGCGTGCGGTGGGTGCGCTGTGTGCGGGTGGCGGCCGGGTTGGCCGCGCCCTCACACTGTGTCCGTCCTGCGGGGAGATGAGACCGATCCTCGTACGGTGTTACCTGTTGTGCATATTTCTGTGACTCTCGGGTGTAGCACCCATTTACGCCGTGTATGCGACATGTTGACGAGGTGTCGGACGCGGCGGCCTTGGGCGGGTTGGGGCGGGGGCTGCGGCCGCCAGGGTGCGCCACCCCGGGCGGGGCGGCGTCGTCACTCCTGAGTGGGTAACGGGCCGGGCGCGGGCCCGTCACCCGGACGGGTGGCGGACGGGGCGCGGGAAGCAGACAGGGGCGTACGGGGAGTGCGGAGGGTGTCAGCGGGGAGTACGGGCGTACGCAGCACAGGGCCCCGGCGGTCTGCGCGCCGGGGCCCTGCGTTGACGAACGGCGACGACGAACGGCGTTGACGAACGGCGATGACGAGCGGCCACCACGAATGACGGGGGCGTACGTCGCCGTACGACGACGTACGCCCCCTACGGGTGGGGCGTCCTCGTCAGCTCAGCCGCACTGACAGGCGCCGCCCGATTGGCAGCCGCAGCCGCAGCCCGAACCGCAGCCGCAGGCCGCCAGGAGCGGGAGGATTCTCGGCTCGGCGGGCTGCTCGGTCTCGCGGATCCGGGTGGGGTCGGGGGCGGTGCTGGGGGATTCGGCCATGGGTCCCTCCTAGAGGCTGAGTGCCTTCGCCCATTCCATGCCCGCCGCGCCGGGCGCATCAACGGCGCACAGTGGCTCGGGCACGCCCACGAGACCCCGGGACTCCGCCCCCGTCACGGCTGGACGTCCTGCTGCTGCAACTCGTCGGCGTGTTCGCCCGTGACCAGGTAGACGACCCGCTTCGCGACCGCCACCGCGTGGTCGGCGTACCGCTCGTAGTAGCGGCCCAGCAGGGTGACGTCCACGGCCGTCTCGATGCCGTGCTTCCAGCGGTCGTCGATCAGGTGCTGGAACAGGGTGCGGTGCAGCAGGTCCATCTCGTCGTCGTCCTGCTCCAGCTGGAGCGCCAGGTCGACGTCCTTGGTGATGATCACCTCGGCGGCCTTCGCCATCAGGCGCTGCGCGAGCTGACCCATCTCCAGGATGGTGGCGTGCAGGTCGTAGGGGACCGCCCGCTCGGGGAAGCGCAGCCGGGCGAGCTTGGCGACGTGCTGGGCGAGGTCGCCCGCGCGCTCCAGGTCCGCGGACATCCGCAGCGAGGTGACGACGATCCGCAGGTCGGTCGCCACCGGCTGCTGCCGGGCCAGCAGGGCGATCGCCCTCGCCTCCAGGTCGTGCTGGAGCTCGTCGACCTTCTGGTCGGCCTCGATCACGTTCTCGGCCAGCTTCAGATCGGTGTCGAGGATGGCGGTCGTGGCGCGTCCGATCGCCGACCCGACCAGCCGGGCCATCTCCACCAGGCTGTCGCCTATCGAGTCCAGTTCCTCGTGGTACGCGTCCCGCATCTTCGGTTCCCTCTCGTGCGTCTTCGTCAGGGGTTGCAGGGGTCTGCCGGGAGTGCCGGGGCGGCGGCCCGCCGGTCACGGCCGGCGAGGCCCGCGGTGACGACCGGCGGTGCGAACCCCACGCTCCCACGGTCCGGCCTCCACGCGTCCGTTTCCGTCACCCCAAATGAACCATCGCTGGCCCCAAGGTGAACTCTGGGCGACGAGTGTTCGAGGTCGCACTCGGATGGGTGCGGGCATGTCGTGCCCCGTGCCTAACCTTGAGGCATGGACGTGAACGCGGCGGTCGCCGCAGCGGCAGCGATCGCCGGAGTGCTCACCGGTGTCATCGCCATGCTCGCGTTCCGCTTCAGCGAGCGCGAGCAGAAGCGCCCGACCCGCACCTCCCTGCACACCGACGCGGTGCTGCCGCCGGGCGTGGACACCGTCCTGTCCGTGCTGCGGTCCTCCGCCGTCGTCCTCGACGAGGGCGACGCCGTCGTCAAGGCAAGCTCCGCCGCGTACGCCCTCGGGCTCGTCCGCGGCGGCAAGCTGGCCGTGGAGCCGATGCTCCAGATGGCCCGGGAGACCCGGCGGGACGGGGAGATACGCCAGGTCGAGCTGGACCTGCCGCGGCGCGGCACCGGGCGCGGCGAGGCCCTCGCCGTCTCCGCGCGAGTCGCCCCGCTCGGGTCGCGGCTGGTGCTGCTGCTGGTGGAGGACCTGACCGAGGCCCGGCGCATCGAAGCGGTACGACGCGACTTCGTCGCCAATGTGAGCCATGAACTGAAGACACCCGTCGGCGCGCTCTCCCTGCTGTCCGAGGCCGTCATGGACGCCTCCGACGACCCGGAGGCCGTACAGCGGTTCGCCGGGCGGATGCAGATCGAGGCGACCCGGCTGACCAACCTCGTGCAGGAGCTGATCGACCTGTCGCGGGTGCAGAACGACGACCCGCTGGAGGACGCCGAGCCGGTGCGCGTGGACGAACTGGTCGCCGAGGCCATCGACCGCTGCCGCCACCAGGCCGGCACCAAGCAGATCACCATGGCCGCCGGAGGCACCGCCGACCTGCACGTGTGGGGCAACCGCGGCCAGCTCGCCGCCGCCCTCGGCAACCTCGTCGAGAACGCGGTCAACTACTCCCCGGTCCGCACCCGCGTCGGCATCGCCGCCCGCCGGATCACCGCGCCCGGCGGCGACCTGATCGAGCTGGCCGTCACCGACCAGGGCATAGGCATCTCCGACAAGGACAAGGAGCGCATCTTCGAGCGCTTCTACCGCGTCGACCCGGCCCGCTCGCGCGCCACGGGAGGCACCGGACTCGGCCTCGCGATCGTCAAGCACGTGGCCGCCTCGCACGGCGGCGAGGTCACGGTCTGGAGCGCCGAGGGACAGGGCTCCACCTTCACCCTGCGGCTGCCGGAGGCCGCCGCGGCCCGCGCCGCCCGCGACCGGGACCGCGACCGGGCCCAGCAGCACCCCGCCCTCGACGAAGAGGCCGGGCAGCGATCCACCGCACCATCCCCGTACGAACCGCTTCCCGCCCCGGAGGTCCTTCCGTGACCCGAGTGCTCGTCGTCGAGGACGAGGAGTCCTTCTCCGACGCCCTGTCGTACATGCTCCGCAAGGAGGGCTTCGAGGTCGCCGTCGCGGCCACCGGGCCCGACGGACTCGACGAGTTCGAGCGCAACGGCGCCGACCTCGTGCTCCTCGACCTGATGCTGCCGGGCCTGCCCGGCACGGAGGTGTGCCGGCAGCTGCGCGGCCGCTCCAACGTCCCCGTGATCATGGTGACCGCCAAGGACAGCGAGATCGACAAGGTCGTCGGTCTGGAGATAGGAGCCGACGACTACGTCACCAAGCCCTTCTCCTCGCGCGAGCTGGTGGCCCGGATCCGCGCGGTGCTGCGCCGGCGCGGCGAGCCGGAGGAGGTCACCCCGGCGGCGCTGGAGGCCGGCCCGGTCCGCATGGACGTCGACCGGCACGTGGTGACGGTGTCCGGCTCCAAGGTCGACCTGCCGCTCAAGGAGTTCGACCTCCTGGAGATGCTGCTGCGCAACGCCGGCCGCGTGCTGACCCGGATGCAGCTCATCGACCGGGTCTGGGGCGCCGACTACGTGGGCGACACCAAGACCCTCGACGTCCACGTCAAGCGGCTGCGCGCCAAGATCGAGCCGGACCCGGGCGCGCCGCGGTTCCTGGTGACGGTGCGGGGCCTCGGATACAAGTTCGAGCCGTAGGTCGGTCCGACCGGACCGACCGGTCGGACCGGTCCGACCGGACCGGCCTGCCCGGCTGCTCCGGCTCCGGTGACGCCGAAGGGCGGCGCACTCCCCTTGAGGAGTGCGCCGCCCTTCGGCGTGTGCGCGGGCGGTCGCGGGTGCCGGACCGCCCGCCGCGTCAGTGGCCGGCGATCGACTGGGACGCCGAGTCGCTCGGGGTGGCCGGGTTGCCGCCGGCCTTCGACGAGGCGGACCCGGAGGCGTTCGGCAGGCCGGACGCCGACTCGCCGGACTTCGGCTTGTCCGACTTCGGCTTGCCGGAGGCGCCCGTGGAGGCGGAGGCCGAGGAGGAGGGCGAGGCGGGCTTGGCGCCCGGCGCGGCCGGCATGTTGCTCGGGCCCCACTTGTCGAAGTAGCTCTCGGCCGGGACGACGAAGGCGCGCAGGCTCACGTCACCGGTCTTGCTGAAGGTGAAGGTGATCTTCTGCGCGTTGCCGTCGGCGACGTTGCCGCCGGGGGTGGACAGCGCGGCGGAGGCGTTGCCCTTGCCGCCGATGATCAGGGAGCCGCCGGCCGGGACGGTCAGCTTGCCCTTGCCCTGGGCCGGGGTGAGCTGCGCGGTGCCGTCGCCGTCGACGCGGATCGCGTCGAGGGTCTGGTCGTGGCTGTCGTTGTTGAACAGGGTCGCGGAGATGACGGCCGGGCCCTTGGTCTGGGTGCCGGGCTGCGTGATGACCACCGCGTTCTGCACCTTGATGGGTCCGACGGTGACGGCCGCGTTGTCCGGCTTGACCTCAAGGGTCTGGGCGTCGTTGCCGGCGCCGCACGCGGCGAGCGAGGCGATCGAGAACGCGATGGCGGCGACGCCGAGGGCGCCGCGTCGAAGGCTGCTGCTCACGGCGGCGGCAACTCCTTGAACGTGGACGGTACAGGGCGACTCCCTTATAAAGCCGCCCTAAGTGTCTGTCAGCGGCCTTAGGTTACCGAGCCGTTCCCGAGGCCCCGCACCCGACCCGCCCCAGCGCGCCCCACGGCATCCGGACACCGCCCTGGACCCGGCTTCGGGGACGCCGTCCGGGGCGCCTCCGGGAACCCCCTGCCGTCGCGCCTCCGGGACCCCCGCCCGCGCCCTGGCCCACCCCGCGGACCGCCATTCGCATAAGCGCGCTCCGGTATGCCGAACCGCATAGTCGGTACCCAAAGCCGCCGCCTTACCCGCACCCTCCGCCGCGGCCCCCTCTCCGGGATTTCCGGCTCTCGGGGATTTCCGGTCGCGGAATGCGCGGTCGGCACGGAACCCGCGACGGAAATTGATCACGGCCCGCGGCGCCGGCCGCCGCACCGTGGCGTGATCAATTTCGGATTCGTCCCGAACGCGACGCGGCTCACCGAACGGAGTAGCGGAAGTCGGACACATGGAACCGGACAAATCGGGACGTTCGGCCGTTTGGTGGGGCGGCCGGATGTGTGTAACGTGGGCGTTTCTCCCTGTGCGGGCAGCCCCTCCCACCTGCGAATACCCGGCTCCCCTTGGCCCGGCGACCCCTTCCGAAGCACGTTCCGGTTGCTGTTGTCAAGCCCTGAGATATGCCCTGACCTGCGAAAACGCCATTCAGAAGACGCCGTATCCGTGTTACTCTGGATAGCCACGGAAGGGGTACCTGTCACATGACGTTCAAGGTTGGCGACACCGTGGTCTATCCCCATCACGGGGCCGCGCTGATCGAGGCTATCGAAACTCGCCAGATCAAAGGCGTGGACAAGACCTACTTGGTGCTGAAGGTCGCCCAGGGTGACCTGACGGTACGTGTGCCAGCGGACAATGCGGAGTTCGTCGGCGTGCGTGATGTGGTCGGTCAGGACGGGCTGGACCGAGTCTTCGAGGTGCTGCGCGCTCCGTACGCCGAGGAGCCCACGAACTGGTCCCGTCGCTACAAGGCAAATCTGGAGAAGCTCGCCTCCGGCGATGTCATCAAGGTCGCGGAAGTCGTGCGTGACCTGTGGCGTCGCGAGCGCGAGCGCGGACTCTCCGCCGGAGAGAAGCGCATGCTCGCCAAGGCCCGCCAGATCCTGGTGAGCGAGCTCGCCCTCGCGGAGAACACGAACGAGGACAAGGCCGAGGCCCTGCTCGACGAGGTTCTCGCGTCCTGACGCGCGAGGTGCCCTGACAGGACACGGGCGGCCACGACGACCGCCTCCGTCCAGCGCAGCACAGCCAAGCAACGCGCCAAGCAATGCCGCGGTGCCCGATGACTCGACCGCCGTCGCCGGGCACCGCGGCATACGCGTGTCCGCGACGCGGCATGCCCGTATCCGCAGCTACGGCGGTGTCCCGGTCCCCACCGGCGCACCACCGTCGCACCGCTCGGCGCGGTACGCCGGGGTACGGGGCGTACGCGCGCCTCGCGGCGCTGTGAGCGGCAGGTACCCGCACGCGCGGCGGCCATGCCGTACGGCGGGGGAAGTCCCCCGATACTGTGTGCCGGGCCCGGGCAGTCGGCTCGACCGGGGTCACGGAAGGGTCCGGTCGAGGCGTCGTGCCCGGCACGGTGTGGCCATACCCACGTAGGCACCGCCGCCAAACCGGCGCCTGACGGGCGGACGGCGCGGACCGGCGGCACGGCCTCCAGCACACGACCCCGACAGGATCCGATGTCTGACGAATCGCGCCCTTCGCCCGCGGCCGCCCCGCCGGGAACCCCCGTCGCCGCGGTGATCCCGGCCGCCGGCCGCGGAGTACGCCTCGGCCCGGGCGCCCCCAAGGCGCTGCGCACGCTGAACGGCACGCCCATGCTCATCCACGCGGTGCGCGCCATGGCCGCCTCCCGCGCGGTCTCCCTGGTCGTCGTCGTCGCCCCGCCCGACGGCGCTGCCGAGGTCAAGTCGCTCCTGGACGCGCACGCGCTGCCGGAGAGGACGGACTTCCTGGTCGTCCCCGGCGGCGAGAGCCGCCAGGAGTCGGTGCGGCTCGGCCTGGCGGCGCTGCCGCCGGGCCACGACATCGTCCTGGTGCACGACGCGGCCCGCCCGCTGGTCCCGGTGGACACCGTGGACGCGGTGATCGAGGCCGTACGCGACGGCGCCGGGGCCGTCGTGCCCGCGCTGCCCCTCGCGGACACCGTCAAGCAGGTCGAGCCGGCCGCCGCGCCGGGCGGGGCCGAGCCGGTCGTCGCCACGCCGGACCGTTCCCTGCTGCGCGCGGTGCAGACCCCGCAGGGCTTCGACCGCGCCACGCTGGAACGCGCCCACCGGACGGTCACCGACGACGTCACCGACGACGCGAGCATGGTCGAGCAGCTCGGCGAGCGGGTCGTGGCCGTGCCCGGCCACGAGGAGGCGTTCAAGGTCACCCGCCCCCTCGACCTCGTCCTCGCCGAAGCGGTCCTGGCCCGCCGGAGGCTGAACGATGGCTTCTGAACACCCCGCGGACGCCGTCGCCGTGCCGCTTCCCCAGGTCGGCATCGGCACCGACATCCACGCCTTCGAGGACGGCCGCGACCTGTGGTGCGCCGGACTGAAGTGGGAGGGCGAGGGGCCGGGACTGGCCGGCCACTCCGACGCCGACGTCGTCGCGCACGCCGCGTGCAACGCGCTGTTCTCGGCCGCCGGACTCGGCGACCTGGGACAGCACTTCGGCACCGGACGCCCCGAGTGGTCGGGCGCCTCCGGCGTCACCCTGCTGACGGAGGCCGCCCGGATCGTGCGCGCCGCGGGCTTCCGGATCGGGAACGTCGCCGTCCAGGTCGTCGGCCCCCGGCCGAAGATCGGCAAGCGGCGCGACGAGGCGCAGGAGATCCTCTCCGAGGCGGCCGGCGCGCCGGTGTCCGTCTCCGGCGCGACCACCGACGGGCTGGGCTTCCCGGGGCGCGGCGAGGGACTGATGGCGGTGGCCACGGCTCTCGTGGTGCGGGTGGACTGAGGGCGTGCGAGGGTACCCGCAACGTCACCAGTGACCGATGACCCAGTGACCGATGACCCGGAGGGTGCCCCCATGTCCGCCGTACTGTCCGACCGGCTCAAGAACCTTCTCGACGGCCCCGCTTTCATCGTCGTCGGCACCGTCCAGCCCGACGGCAGCCCCCAGTTGTCGCCGGTGTGGGTGAAGCGGGACGGCGACGACCTCCTCTTCTCCACCACCGTGGACCGCCGCAAGAAGAAGAACCTCGACCGCGACCCGCGGGTGAGCGTCGTGGTCCAGGACCCCGACAACCCCTACGAGTACGCCGAGATCCGCGGCACCGTCGAGATGACCACCGAGGGCGGGCGCGAGCTCATCGACGAACTGTCCCTGAAGTACACCGGCAAGAAGTACGCCGAGTTCAACCCCTCCTCCGCGCAGGACGCCGAGCGGGTGGTCGTCCGCATCCGGGCCCGCAAGGCCGTGGGCAGCCTGTAAACCCGCCGCCGCGGTTCACCGGAGGGCCTCCGGCCGCCCGTCGGGGCGGGCCCGGAGGCCGCGGCCCGCCCCCCGGCGGGCCGCGCCGGGACACGAATGCGCGCCCTTGTGCCCAAGGGGCGCGAGGCACACCCCGCGGCCCACTACCCTGGAGTGGTGACTATTCGCCTGTACGACACCAGTGCCCGGCAGATCCGTGACTTCACCCCGCTCAAGCCGGGCTGCGTCTCGATCTACCTGTGTGGTGCCACCGTGCAGGCGGCCCCGCACATCGGTCACATCCGGTCGGGACTGAACTTCGACATCATGCGCCGCTGGTTCGCCCACCGCGGCTACGAGGTGACGTTCATCCGCAACGTCACCGACATCGACGACAAGATCATCGCCAAGTCGCGCGAGCAGCACCGCCCGTGGTGGTCGATCGGCTACGAGAACGAGCGCGCGTTCAACGACGGTTACACCGCCCTCGGCTGCCTGCCGCCCACCTACGAGCCCCGCGCCACCGGCCACGTGCCGGAGATGGTCGAGATGATGCGGCGGCTCATCGACCGCGGGCACGCCTACGCCGCCGACGGCAACGTCTACTTCGACGTGCGCTCCTTCCCCGGCTACCTTCAGCTGTCCCGGCAGGAGCTGGACAACCTGCTCCAGCCCGAGGGCGACGGCGAGACGGGCAAGCGCGACGCGCGGGACTTCGCCATGTGGAAGGCGGCCAAGCCGGGCGAGCCGACCTGGCCCACCCCGTGGGGCGAGGGCCGTCCCGGCTGGCACCTGGAGTGCTCGGCCATGGCGCACAAGTACCTGGGCAGTGCCTTCGACATCCACGGCGGCGGCCTGGACCTGATCTTCCCGCACCACGAGAACGAGATCGCCCAGGCCAAGGCCTACGGCGACGAGTTCGCCCGGTACTGGGTGCACAACGCCTGGGTGACCATGGCCGGCGACAAGATGTCCAAGTCGCTGGGCAACAGCGTCCTGGTCGCCGAGATGGTCAAGCAGTGGCGGCCCATCGTGCTGCGCTACTACCTCGGCACCCCGCACTACCGGTCGATGATCGAGTACAGCGAGGAGGCGCTGCGCGAGGCGGAGTCCGCGTTCGCGCGGATCGAGGGCTTCATCCAGCGCGTGGTGGAGAAGGCCGGCCCGGTGGAACCCTCCGCCGAGGTGCCGCCCGCCTTCGCCGAGGCGATGGACGACGACCTGGGCGTACCGCAGGCGCTCGCGGTGGTGCACACCACCGTCCGGCAGGGCAACAGCGCGCTGGCGGCCGACGACAAGGAGGCCGCGGTGGCCCGGCTCGCCGAGGTGCGGGCCATGCTCGGCGTCCTCGGTCTCGACCCGCTGGACGAGCAGTGGGCCGGCGAGGGCGGCGACCGCGGCGACGACCTGCACGGGGTGGTGGACACCCTGGTCCGGATGGTGCTCGACCAGCGCGAGGCCGCCCGGACGCGCAAGGACTGGACGACCGCGGACGCCATCCGCGACCAGCTCGGCCAGTCCGGCCTGGTCATCGAGGACAGCCCGCAGGGCCCCCGCTGGAGCCTCGGCCCCCGCTGAGCCCGCCCGCGGTCCGAGTGACCGACGGTGCCGCCCGGCCCGCCCGGGCGGCACACTCCACAGACGTGACAGACGTACGCGATGAAGAACGTGCGTACGACGCTTTCGACAGACAGGTAGAGCCATGGCCGCGAACAACCGCCGCATGTCCGGCAAGAAGGGCGCGCAGGTCGGCAGCGGCGGCCAGCGGCGCCGAGGCCTGGAGGGCAAGGGCCCCACGCCGCCCGCCGAGATGCGCAAGGGCCACGCCAAGCAGCGGGCCGCGCAGGCGAAGTCCCGCCGCGCGCAGGGCGCCCGCCCGCAGCAGCGGCGCGGCGCGGGCCGCTCGGCCTCCGAGCTGGTCGTCGGCCGCAACCCGGTCTTCGAGGCGCTGCGCGAGGGCGTGCCCGCCACCACCCTCTACGTCCAGCAGTTCATCGACAACGACGAGCGGGTGCGCGAGGCGCTCCAGCTCGCGGCGGAGCGCGGCGGCATCAACCTCATGGAGGCGCCGCGCCCCGAGCTGGACCGGATGACCAACGGGCTCAACCACCAGGGCCTGGTCCTCCAGGTCCCGCCGTACGAGTACGCCCACCCCGAGGACCTGGCCGGCGCCGCCGCCGACGCGGGCGAGGACCCGCTGATCGTGGCGCTCGACGGGGTGACCGACCCGCGCAACCTCGGCGCGGTCGTCCGCTCCGTCTCCGCCTTCGGCGGGCACGGCGTGGTCGTCCCGGAGCGGCGCGCGGCCGGCATGACCGCCGGCGCCTGGAAGACGTCCGCGGGCACCGCCGCCCGCACGCCCGTCGCCCGCGCCACCAACCTGACGCGCGCGCTGGAGCAGTACCAGAAGGCGGGCCTCACCGTGGTCGGGCTGGCCGCGGACGGCGAGGCCGAACTCGGCGACCTGGAGGCCCTGGGCGGGCCGGTCGTCATCGTCGTCGGCAGCGAGGGCAAGGGCCTGTCCCGGCTCGTCGGCGAGACCTGCGACGTGCGGGTGCGCATCCCGATGCCGGGCGGCGCGGAGTCCCTGAACGCCGGTGTGGCCGCGGGCATCGTCCTGTACGAGGCGGCGCGCCGCCGCCGCTGAACCATGTCGGGCGCCCGAACGGCCGTGCGATCAGCACGGGGTGACGGGCGCCCGGACGGCGGTACGGCTCGTCGGCCCCGGGTGCCGGAGCGGGCGCGACGCGCCGGTGCGGGCGTTCGTACGGACGTACGGGAGTTCACCCGCGCGGGTAAACCCAGCAGGTCGCCGCATCCTTGACGCGGTCCGGACAGATCCGCCCCGGTCAAGGCAGTGTCCTAACTCCGCATCACTCGGTTAGATGAGTGTGGACACCAGAACACCCCGCACACCCACGGGGGACCGCTCGTCGGGATACGACGACGCTCCCGCGCTGAGCATGGTGAAGGTGCCGAGCGATCCGGCGCAGGTCATCGTCACGCACGCGAGCTTCCGCGTGCAGCTGGGCGCCGCATCGTGGCGCGCCCGGTCCCCGCGCCCCGCCCGGTTCCAGAGCGCCACCGAGAGCACCGCCCGCGTGCCCGTCGCCGGGACCGCCGCCCCCCGCCGCCCCCTCGTCTGGAGCGGCAAGTCCGCCCCCGACGACACCGGCGCCCACCGGCTGCTCCAGGCCGTGCGCAGCGGCAGCGTGGGCCACACCGAGGAGTCCGCCGCCGACCCCGGGGCCACCCAGGTCATCCCGCGCGTCGACGCCGCGCCCGACTCCGGCGGAACCCGGCTGCTGCCGCACATGCGCACCGCCGAGTCCGGCTACGCGCCCGGCGCGTACGGCGCCTCCGCGTACACCGGCGGATACGCCACGCCGCCGTACGCCCGCCCCGGATACGACGACTTCGCCCACGACGGCCGGCCGTACGACGGCCAAGGCGACCACGACGGCTACGACGGCGTCCACGACGGCTACGACGGTGCCTACGACGACCAGGACCACGGCCGGGACGAGGCCCTGGAGGACGGGCCCCGACGGGCGGGCCGGCGGGGCGACGACCCGGCCCGCCACGCCTACTACCCCGGCCGCCGGATGAACCTCGGCGTCGTCCTGCTCCCGCTGCGGGTCTTCCTCGGCTTCATCACCATCTACGCCGGCATGGGCAAGCTGTGCGACCCGCTCTACTTCGACGGCGGCAAGCGCGGCTCCATGGTCAAGTGGCTCGACTCGCTGCACCCCTGGGAGGCCGCGGAGCCGCTGCGCCAGTTCGCCCTCCAGCACCCGGTCGGCTCCGGCCTCGTCATCGCCTTCCTCCAGGTCATCGTCGGCGTGCTGACCATCCTGGGCTGCTGGCAGCGGGTCGCCGCGGTGTTCGGCGCGCTGCTCTCGGCCGCGCTCATCGTCACGGTCAGCTGGCGCACCCTGCCCGTCTACGACGCGCCCGACATCATCTACCTCGCCGCCTGGTCGCCGCTGATCATCGCGGGCGCCCCGGTCTACTCCGTCGACGGGCGCCTCGCCGCGTCCGCCTGGCGGCGGCTCGGACCGCGCGCCGACATCTGGGACCTGCGGCGGTTCGTGCTGCGGCGCGGCGCGCTGCTCACGGTGGTCGTCACCGGCCTCACCCTGCTGACCGGGTCGCTGCTCGGCGACGCCGTGCGCGACGCCGACCAGGTGGTCGCGCCCCGGCCCGGCGAGGCCCCGCGCAACGCGCTGCCCGGCTCGCCGCTGCCGCAGGAGTCCGGCGGCAAGCGGCACGGCGAGTCGCCGACGGCCCCCGCCGCGCCCAGCCGCCGCGGTACGACGGCCGGCCCGTCCGGCGGCCCCGCCACCACGCCGGGCACCGCCCGCGAGAGCGGCGGCGCCGCCACCGGGGGCGCGCCCAGCCAGACCCAGGGCGCCACGGGACACACCACGCCGCGCCGCTCCGCCCCGGTGCGGCAGGCGCCCAGCACCAGCGCGGGCCCGACCTCCGGCGGCGGTGGCGGCACGAGCGGCGGCTCCGGCTCGACCGGCGGCGACTCGTCCTCCGGCGGCTCGTCCTCCGGGCGGCCGGGGCTGGTGGGCGGCCTGCTGGGGTAGCCCGCGGCCGTCCGCGCCCACGACGAGACGGGGTCCCGCACAGCTGCTGTGCGGGACCCCGTCTTAGTGCGGCGGTGGCGCGGCGCGCTTCCGCGGTGGGCGGTGTGTGGCGCGTGGTGGGCGGTGCGTGGCGCGTGGTGGGCGGGCGGTCAGGTACGGCCCAGGGCGGACAGTTCCTTCGCGGCCTCGGTGAGGTCCTTGGCGGTGTCGATGGCCCGCCAGTAGGCGCCCTGCGGGATCGGGAAGCCGGCCAGGCCCAGTTCCCGGGCCAGCCGCGGGAACGTGGTCCGCTCGTGGTCGCCGCGCTCGGGGAGCAGGCCGGCGAACTCGGGGGAGAAGACGTAGACGCCCGCGTTGATCTCGAAGGTGGAGGGCGGCGCCTCGATGAAGTCCGTGATGTGCCCGAACCCGTCCGTCTGCACGGCGCCCCACGGGATGCGCGGCCGGGCCAGCGCGAGGGTCGCCACCGCGTCGCGCTCGGTGTGGAAGTCCGCCATGTCGCGCAGCGAGAAACGGGTCCAGATGTCCCCGTTGGTGGCGTACCAGGACCGGTCCGGGTGGGGGAGGTGAGCGGCGGCGAACTTCAGGCCGCCGCCGCGGCCGAGGGGCTCCGTCTCCACGGCGGTGGTGACGTTCACAGGCAGCGCGGCCGACTTCAGCCAGTCCTGCAACACCTCGGCGAGGTGCCCGCAGGAGATCACCACGTCGGTGACGCCCTCCTCGGCGAGCCAGGCGAGCTGGTGCCCGATGATCGGGGTGCCTGTGCCGGGGATCTCGACCATCGGCTTGGGCCGGTCGTCGGTGTAGGGCCGCAGCCGCGAGCCCTGGCCCCCGGCCAGGACGACGGCTTGAGTGGGGCGCGAAGCCGCATTCGGATGGGTCATGGGGGCACTGTACGTGCCCGTGCGGGGCCGCTCTGAGCGGGTGACGGGCGGACGACGGGGTGCGTGCGGGGGCCCGCGGAGCGATCCCGCGACCCGGGCCGGAGGCCGGCTCCGCGACCCGGGCCGGAGGCGACCCCGAGGCCCGGGCCGGAGGGTCGTCCCCCTCGCCCGGGCCGGAGGAACAAGTCCTCGGGGTCAGTGGTGCGTTGCCAGGACGCCGGAGGCGAAGGAGGTGTCGCAGACCGGGCGGGCGTAGGACTGGGCGCGGGAGGCGCCGTAGAGGCGGACCGCGGCGCGGCCGAGGGTGCGGGCGATCGACGTGCAGTGCGCGGCCAGGGACGGGCGGCCGTTCACCGCCTGCTGGAGGTGGGTGAGTGCGACGCCCGGGTCCTTCTCCCGCAGTTCCGTCAGCAGCCGGTCGCGCAGCACGTCCTGCGGGGCGCGGGCGCGGGTCTGGATCCCGGCCACCGACGTGTCGGACGCGGTGAGCACCGAGGACGAGTCCCCAGACCAGTCGACTCGGGTGACCGCGAGGGTCCCGGAGAGCACCAGGACGACGGGCAGGACAAGGGCGAGGGAGCGGCCGATCCGGTGGGCGGGGCCCCGGCCGCGTCGCGTGGGGTGGGTGGTGGAGTGCTTCACGCGTCGCAGCGTAGCCCCCGGTAATGATTTGGCGACATTTAGTCACCCTTTCGAGGGAGCACAATCTGCGGCGCGCCGGGCCGGATGTTGACGAACACCGCTCGAAATGTCCGCTGCCGTAGGGGATTCCGGGGAAACCGGAAAGGGCCCCGCGCCAGTTCGCGGGGCCCTTCTCGTCAACCTGAGCGAATCGCCCGGGAACGTCCCGAGGTTTCAGCCGTAAGGGTGTCAGTCGGAGAGACGCTCGCCCGTGGAGGTCGAGAACACGTGGGTCTCGCCCGGCCGCGGCACGACGTGCACGGTGGCGCCCTTCTCCGGGACGGCGCGGCTGCTGACGCGGACCACGAGGTCCCGCTGCTCGCCGCCGACCGCGACGGTGCCGTAGATGTAGCCGTCGGCGCCGGTCTCCTCGACCACGTTCACGGTGACGGCGAGGCCGGCCGGGGCGTCGGAGGCGTCCTTGGACAGGGAGGCCGCGGCGGCGCCGCCGCCCAGCTCGACCACGTCGAAGTGCTCGGGGCGCACGCCCACGGTCACCGTGCGGTCACCCTTGTCGGAGGCGGCCTTGAGCGCGTCCCGGTTGACCGGCACCACGCTGTTGCCGAACTTCACACCGCCGTCGATGATCGGCACGTCGATCAGGTTCATGGCGGGGGAGCCGATGAAGCCGGCGACGAAGACGTTGGCGGGCTTGTCGTACATGTTCCGCGGCGAGTCCACCTGCTGGAGGAGGCCGCCCTTGAGCACGGCCACCCGGTCGCCCATCGTCATGGCCTCGACCTGGTCGTGGGTGACGTAGACGGTGGTGATGCCGAGGCGGCGCTGGAGCGAGGCGATCTGGGTGCGGGTCGACACGCGGAGCTTGGCGTCGAGGTTCGACAGCGGCTCGTCGAAGAGGAACACCTGCGGGTCGCGGACGATGGCGCGGCCCATGGCGACCCGCTGGCGCTGACCGCCGGACAGGGCCTTCGGCTTGCGGTCCAGGTACTCGCTGAGGTCCAGCATCTTGGCGGCCTCTTCGACCTTGCGCCGGATCTCCGTCTTGTTGACGCCGGCGATCTTGAGCGCGAAGCCCATGTTGTCGGCGACCGTCATGTGCGGGTAGAGCGCGTAGTTCTGGAACACCATGGCGATGTCCCGGTCCTTGGGCGGCAGGTGGGTGACGTCGCGGTCACCGATGCGGATGGCGCCGCGGTTGACGTCCTCGAGTCCCGCGAGCATCCGCAGCGAGGTGGACTTGCCGCAGCCGGACGGACCGACCAGGACGAGGAACTCGCCGTCCGCGATGTCGATCTCCAGAGCGTCGACGGCGGGCTTCTCGGAACCCGGGTAGATCCGGGTCGCCTTGTCGAACTGAACAGTGGCCATGGTGAATGGGCCCCCTTCTACCGGCAGGAACGTGCCGGACGATCCGTTGTAGGAAGGTGGTCGCCACTACGGGTGTTCCGTTGTGGTGGTTTTCCTGTGGTCCACACGAGTGAACTGGATCAGGACGGTACCTGGCGTTCACCTGCTCTGTCAGTACTTCGAGGCCGGTGAACTTCGCGGAAATTTTCGAGGCCCCCGCCCGCGACCCGGGTACACTGCACGGGCGCGACCGCGTCGCCTCCTTAGCTCAGATGGCCAGAGCAACGCACTTGTAATGCGTAGGTCGTCGGTTCGAATCCGACAGGGGGCTCGGTGGAACCCCAGGTCAGGCTAACCCTGACCTGGGGTTTCTTCCATCTTGACCAAGGTGTGTCCGCTGAACCGAAGGGGTGCTCGTGGCACAGGTTGTGCGGCGGCAGCGGGTAAGTGCGTACGTGGGGTACTACGCGTTCGGGCTGCAGGACTCCGATGACGCGGCCCTTCCCGTGCCGTTCCCCGATGACTTCCACCGTGACGCTTTCCTCGGGACGCATCCGGGGCGGCTGGACATCACCAGTGGTGGCCACACCCACACCGCGACGGTTGACGTTGAGGTGTGGGATGCGGTTCCGCCGCCACAGGACTTGGCGGACTGGGACGAGCAGGCTGAAGCTGAACTCGAGTCGGCGAGCGGACAGCTTGCGGTGTGGTCGATGCACACGGGCCGGATGGACCAGACCATCACTCTGGCGGACTCAGGCGGCTCCTGGCGCGTCCGCGTCAGCTGTACCGGCAGGGCCGATGCGGCTGCGCTGTCGGAAGCGGAAGGGACCGGTGTCGGCGTGGAGCGCTACCTCATCCAGTTCTGGTCAGCCGACGCATAGTCACTGGTAGCGCCGCGACGGGAACGGTGTGGTGGCCGCCCCCGTCGGTGAAGTGTCAGGTCACGCGATGACCTGGACGACAAAGCCGTCTTCCAGTCCGTCGATGATGCGGTTCTTGGCGTAGAAGCTCTTCAGGATCAGGCCGCCGGCCTGGTTGTCGTCCCGGGAGATCGGCTTCGCGGAGAAGTTGAACTTCTTGGCGTCGGGGTCGTACTGGGGTTGGGCGGCTCCTTCGTAGGTGCTGGCGAATGGATACTCATCGCACTCTTTGCCGCCGCTGGCGTAGTCGGGCCCCCAGTAACGCTTGCACTGCTTGACAGCTTCCCCCCTGTTCTTGTCGATGCGGGCGCTGCTCACCGTACGGTGCAATGGATCAGCGGCCGTCTGGCCCGGCACCTTCTTCGCGGACATGTATGGCTTGGTGTCTTGCGGGACGAGGAAAGCCTGACGTATGTGCGCAGCCTCGGCCTGTTCCTGCGCGCCCTGTCTGGCGCTGAGGGTCAGCCCCGTGGCGTAGCTGAATGTTGCGGCGCCCTTCTTTGCCGGGTTGCCGCCACCGGTGGAGTTGGCCAGGTAGGTGGCGGCGTCCCAGCGTGGGGCGAGCATGAACAGCTTGCCGCCAGTGGATCCGCTGAGCTTCCAGGGCGCCGGAGCCGTGTAGGACACGGCTGGCTCATAGACCGCGAAGATCAAGTCGGTGGTGCCGCTGCTGCCCTGACCCGGCGCGGCGGTGACCGCCTCCTTGAACGTGCCCGTCGCCTTCAGCTGAGCGAACGTCCTGCTGCTGGCCGGTAGATTGCCGCCGCGGGCGTAGCGCACGCGGGAGGGCCAGCTTTGCGGAATGTTCCCCTTGGTGGTGATTGGCATGGAGGCAGCGCCAGTCTTGCCGGTGGTGACGAAGTCGGTGAAGAAGTACTGGAAGGTAATGGTCCGGCTGTTGGCCGGAATGGTGCCGATCACGCGGACGTTGAACATGCTCTCGCCTACGGGGCGGTTGTTCTGCACCCACGTCTGCAGGAATGATGCCCCGTCGCACACCGCGAAGCGTGACTTGACGAAGAACTTCTTGTCGCTGCCCAGGCCCTTCTTGCACTCAGCGAAGGTCATCGTCCGGGCCGGCTCGGGAGCGGTCGCCTGCGGTGCTGCAACAGACGCGGACCGGCCCCTGACCCGGTCTACGGCGGCAGGCGTGCCGGCCGGCCGCCGCGCCAAGGACGCGTATGAGGCAGCCGGTCCCACCGTTTCCTGCGGTATCTGAGCGTGCGGCTCTGACGCGGCAGCAAGTTGTCTCAGCCGTGCCAGACCATCTCCATCCTGGAGTTCACCAAGTGCTGGTTTCGCCGCGCCGACGGGCAGCACGTACGTCTCCACCCGCAGATCGCCGACGCCGTCCGCGCTCGCCGCCGACGGCATCGCCGTGACAGCCGCCACCGGTAGCATCACGGCCGCGATCTGGCCCGCAAGACGTCTCACCCATCTGCTGTTCATCGAGTCGAACCCCCGAACTCGTGCAGCGCCGGACCTGATGCCCGGCGCCGGTTCGGAAGAACATCTATCGAATAAATGATCGATACGTCGGCCAGCGCAACTGACATGGCGTGATATCGGCTCTACACGGCCGACATCACGCAATGACCGTCGCTGGGGGCCAGCGGCGGATGCGCGCATCTGCGTAGGTCGTCGGTTCGAATCCGACCGGGGGCTCGGGGAAAAGGCCAGGCCGGATGATGTCCGGGCTGGCCTTTTCGGTGTGTTCGGGTGGGGTCAGGCGGTGTGCAGCAGGTTTTTCAGGGCCTCGCGCAGGGTTGCCTCCGGGTCCGGGGACGCGGAGGGGGTACGCCAGGCGATGAAGCCGTCGGGGCGGACCAGGACCGCGCCGTCCAGGGTGGTGCCGTGGGCCGCCGACCAGTCGGGGGCCGGGGCCGCGTCGGTGCCCTCGGGCTCGTGGACGAGGTCGGCGCCGAAGCGGTACGAGACCAGGCGCACGCCCTCGGTCTCGGCGATGCGGCGGGCGGCGGTGTGCCAGCCGGCCTCCGAGCGGCCGTCGCTGAGCAGGACCAGGGAGCGTTCGTACAGGTCCAGGGTGGAGACGCGCTCGCCCTCGTGGCGCAGCCACAGGTGCGGGGCGCGGGTGCCCGGCTCGCCGGTCAGGCGTACGGCGTCGGGGACCACCTCCTGGCTCCGGTCGGCGCCGACGACCGCGCCCTCGGGGTAGCGGTAGCCGAGGACGACGTTGAGGATGCCGCCGCGCCGGCCGCCGCCGATGCCGGGGGCCGGGGCGAAGCCGGGGTGGCTGTGCTCGACGGAGCGGGCGGAGGCGCGGGCGCTGGTGGCCAGGGCGACCGGGCGGCGTTCGGCGTCGTAGGTGTCCAGCAGGCCGGGGCCGGCCCAGCCGTCCAGGACGGCGGCGAGTTTCCAGGCGAGGTTGTGGGCGTCCTGGATGCCGGTGTTGGAGCCGAAGGCGCCGGTCGGGGACATCTCGTGGGCGGAGTCGCCGGCGAGGAAGACCCGGCCGGCGGCGTAGCGGTCGGCGACGCGTTCGGCGGCGCGCCAGGACGCCTTGCCGGTGATCTCGACGTCGAGGCCGGCGACGCCGATGGCGCGGCGGATGTGCCGCTGGAGGCGTTCCTCGGTGAACTCGTCGAGGCTCTCGCCGCGCTCGGGGTGCCAGGGGGCGTGGAAGACCCAGTGCTCCTTGTTGTCGACGGGCAGCAGCGCGCCGTCGGCCTCCGGGTCGGTGAGGTAGCAGCAGATGAAGCGGCGGTCGCCGACGACGTCGGCCAGCAGCTTGGAGCGGAAGGTGACGCTGACGTTGGCGAACAGGTCGCCGGGGCCGCTCTGGCCGATGCCGAGGCGGCTCCGGACGGGGCTGCGGGGGCCGTCGGCGGCGACGAGGTAGTCGGCGCGGACGGTGTAGCGCTCGTCGGTGGCGCGGTCGCGGACGGTCGCGGTGACGCCGTCGCCGTCCTGCTCGAAGGTCTCCAGCTCGTGGGAGTAGCGCAGGTCGCCGCCGAGCCGGCGGGCGCCTTCGAGGAGGACGGGCTCCAGGTCGTTCTGGCTGCACAGGCACCAGCCGGTGGGGCTGAAGCGGGCCAGGCCGCCGCCCGGGTCGATGTGCTTGAACAGCCATTCGCCGGCGTCCCCGACGAGGGTGGGGGTCTGGAGGATGCCGTGGTTGTCGGCCAGCAGGGAGGCGGCGGCCTTGATGTCGTCCTCCAGGCCGGCCACCCGGTACAGCTCCATCGTGCGCACGTTGTTGCCGCGGCCGCGGGGGTGGATGGAGGTTCCGGAGTGCCGTTCGACCAGCAGGTGCGGCACGCCGAGGCGGCCAAGGAACAGCGAGGTGGACAGGCCCACCAGGGAGCCGCCGACGATGAGGACGGGTACCCGGTGGTCGGCTTCTTGGCGCATCGATGCCTCCAGGAGCGGGGTGCGGGGGTGCGGGCGGTGCGGGCGCATCGGTGTCTCCATGCCCGCCGGGCGCCCCGTCCGCGTGCGTTCGCGGGGTCTATCACCCGCGTGATCACCCTTGTGGTGCATACGAGTCGCGCGTTGATCGCGCCCGGCACAGGATCGAGATCACGCTGACGTCGCGTCATCCGCGGCCGGCGCCTTCCGTTCCCGTACCCGTGCGCACCGCCGATCCCGCCAAGGAGTCGTACGCAGATGACCGCCATTTCCGAGCGTGTGTCAGACCCGGCCGAGCAGCAGGCCGCGAAACGTGTCTCCCAGTCCGTCTTCGACGGCTCCCGGCTCCGCGTGATCCTGCTGGTGGACGTCTGCGACGGCGCCCAGCAGCAGTTCCTGGAGGCGTACGAGCAGATGGGCAAGCAGGTCTCGGCCGTGCCGGGGCATGTCAGCGACCAGCTGTGCCAGTCCATCGAGAACCCTTCCCAGTGGCTGATCACCAGCGAGTGGGAGAGCGCCCCGCCGTTCCTCGCCTGGGTGAACAGCGAGGAGCACGTGCGGATGGTGCAGCCGATGCACAGCTGCATCCGCGACACCCGTTCGCTGCGCTTCCACATCGTGCGCGAGACCGGCGGCGGCCACCGCCAGGAGTCGGCCGACCGGCGCCTGCAGACCTCGCCGCGGATCGGCGACGGGGTGATCCGGCACGCGCTGACGTTCACGGTGAAGCCGGGCAGCGAGGCGAAGGTGGCCGCGCTGCTGGCGAACTACGAGGCGCCCGACGCGCGGGTCGACGACACCACGCGGCTGCTGCGCACCTCGCTGTTCATGCACGGCAACCGGGTGGTGCGGGCCATCGAGGTGCGCGGCGACCTGCTGGCGGCGCTGCGGCACGTGGCCCGGCAGCCCGGCATCCGGGCGGTCGAGGAGGCCATCAACCCGTACCTGGAGCAGGACCGCGACCTCAACGACCAGGAGTCGGCGCGGGTGTTCTTCACCCGGGCGGCGCTGCCGGCCGTGCACCACGTGACGACCGGTCAGGAGGACGAGCGGGTCGAGCGGCACGCGCTGTTCTACCCGGCGCGGCCGGGCCAGGGCATGAAGCTGGCCGAGCTGCTGGCCCGGGAGGACGAGCGGGCCGCGGACGACCCGGCGAGCCCGGTGCGGCGCAGCACGGTCTTCGAGCGCGACGACGTGGTCGTACGGCTGATCGACGTGCGGGGCGCGCTGGAGGACGACCCGGCCGCCGCGCTCGGCGTCCGGGACTCCGCCCGGGTGGCCGAGCTGACGACGCTGCTCGACGAGGGCGCCGCGAAGAAGGACGGCGACGTCTCCCGGCTGCTCACGCTCGCCCGGATGGACCTCGTCACCGACCGCCGGTCCGCGCCGGACGCCTGACGCTCCCCCCAGCCGACGTACTCACCACCGGAGGAAGACGTGATCAAACCCAGGCCCAGGATCGTGGACCTCAGCGAGACCGAGCCCAACACCAAGCGCGGCGGTGATCTGCGCGCCATGCTCACCCCGGCCACGGTGGGCTCCACCAGCGGCTTCATGGGCGTGGCCCTCGTGCAGCCGGGCGACCGCATCGGCGAGCACTACCACCCCTACTCCGAGGAGTTCGTGTACGTCGTCTGCGGCGAGCTGGAGGTGGACCTGGACGGCGAGCCGCACCCGCTCAAGCCCGAGCAGGGGCTGATGATCCCCGCCTACATGCGCCACCGGTTCCGCAACGTGGGTGACACGGAGGCGCGGATCGTGTTCCACCTGGGGCCGCTGGCGCCGCGCCCGCAGCTGGGCCACGTGGACACCGAGGGCACCGAGGCGGCGTCGGTCCCGGCCGGCGCGCGGGAGGCCGAGCCGGCCGACGCGGCGGCCGAACCGGCCGAGGTGCGGTCGTGACCAGGCGGGTCGCGGTCACCGGCATAGGCATCGTGGCGCCGGGCGGCATCGGCGCCCCCGCCTTCTGGGACCTGCTGGCGCACGGGCGTACCGCGACGCGCGGCATCACGTTCTTCGACCCGTCGGGCCTCAGGTCCCAGATCGCCGCCGAGTGCGACTTCGACCCGGCGGCGGCGGGCCTGGAGGCCGAGCAGGTGGCGCGCTGCGACCGCTACATCCAGTTCGCGCTGGCGGCCGGCCAGGAGGCGGTGCGCGACTCGGGGCTCGACCTCGCCGGGGAGAACCCCTGGCGGGTCGGGGTCTCGCTGGGCACCGCGGTCGGCGGCACCACCCGGCTGGAGAGCGACTACGTGCTGGTCAGCCATGGCGGCGAGCGCTGGGACGTGGACCACGAGCGGGCCCAGCCGCACCTGGAGCGGGCGTTCACGCCGAGCACGCTGGCCTCGACGGTGGCGGAGCGGTTCGGGGCGCGCGGCCCGGTGCAGACGGTGTCCACCGGCTGCACCTCCGGGCTCGACGCGGTCGGCTACGCGCTGCACACCGTGGAGGAGGGCCGCGCCGACATCTGCATAGCCGGGGCGTCGGACTCGCCGATATCGCCGATCACGATGGCGTGCTTCGACGCGATCAAGGCGACGTCGCCGAACAACGACGACCCGGCACACGCCTCCCGCCCCTTCGACAACGACCGTGACGGCTTCGTCATGGGCGAGGGCGGCGCGGTGCTGGTGCTGGAGGAGCTGGAGCACGCCAAGGCGCGCGGCGCGCACGTGTACTGCGAGCTGAGCGGCTACGCCACCTTCGGCAACGCCTACCACATGACCGGTCTGACCAGTGAGGGCGTGGAGATGGCGCGGGCCATCGAGACCGCGCTGGACCACGCCCGGCTGGACGGCTCGGCGATCGACTACGTCAACGCGCACGGCTCGGGCACCCGGCAGAACGACCGGCACGAGACGGCCGCGGTGAAGCGGGCGCTGGGCGAGCACGCCTACGGCACGCCGATGAGCTCCATCAAGTCGATGGTGGGCCACTCGCTGGGCGCCATCGGGGCGATCGAGGTGGTGGCGTGCGTGCTGGCCCTGGCCCACCAGGTGGTCCCGCCGACCGCCAACTACGAGACCCCCGACCCCGAGTGCGACCTGGACTACGTCCCGAAGGTGGCGCGCGAGCGGAAGCTGGACGCGGTGCTCTCCGTGGGCAGCGGGTTCGGCGGTTTCCAGTCGGCGGTGATCCTGACCCGGCCGAGGGAGAGATCACGATGAGCCAACCGAGCACACGGCGGGCGGTCGTCACCGGTATCGGTGTCGTCGCCCCCAACGGAACCAGTACCGAGACGTTCTGGAAGGCCACCCAGGAGGGCGTGAGCGTCCTGGACCGGGTGACCCGCGAGGGCTGCGAGCAGCTGCCGCTGAAGGTGGCGGGCGAGGTGCGGTCCTTCGACCCGGCGGCGGCGATCGAGGAGCGCTACCTCGTCCAGACGGACCGGTACACGCACTTCGCGATGGCCGCGGCGGACGCCGCCCTGGAGGACGCGCGGCTGGGCCGGGCGGACACCGAGGGCGCGCCGTTCTCGGCGGGCGTGGTGACGGCGGCCGGCTCCGGCGGCGGCGAGTTCGGCCAGCGGGAACTGCAGAAGCTGTGGGGCAAGGGCCGCCGCTACGTCGGCCCCTGGCAGTCCATCGCGTGGTTCTACGCGGCCAGCACCGGCCAGGTCTCCATCCGGCGCGGCTTCAAGGGCCCGTGTTCCGTGGTGGCCGCCGACGAGGCGGGCGGCCTGGACGCGCTCGCGCACGCGGCGCGCGCCGTGGGGCGGGGCACGGACGTGATCGTGGCCGGTTCCACCGAGGCGCCGCTGGCCCCGTACTCGATGGTGTGCCAGCTCGGGTACGGCGAGCTGAGCCCGGTGACCGATCCGGGGCGGGCGTACCGGCCGTTCACCGGGGAGGCGTGCGGGTTCGTGCCGGCCGAGGGCGGCGCGATGCTCGTCGTGGAGGAGGCGGCGGCGGCCCGGGAGCGGGGCGTGCCGGTGCGGGCGGCCGTGGCCGGGCACGCGTCGACCTTCACCGGGGCCTCCCGCTGGGAGCTGTCCCGGCAGGGTCTCGCGGAGGCGATCCGGGGCGCGCTGGCGGAGGCGGGCTGCGCGCCGGAGGAGGTCGACGTGGTCTTCGCCGACGCCCTCGGCGTGCCCGAGGCGGACCGGGCGGAAGCGCTGGCGATCGCCGACGCGCTCGGCGCGCACGGCCGGCGGGTGCCGGTGACGGCGCCCAAGACGGGCATCGGCCGGGCGTACTGCGCGGCGCCGGTGCTGGACGCGGCGGCGGCGGTGCTGGCGATGGAGCACGGTGTGATCCCGCCCACCCCCAACGTCTTCGACATCTGCCATGACCTCGATCTGGTGACCGGCAGCGCGCGTGCCGCGCGGGTGCGCACGGCGCTGGTCCTCAGCCGGGGGCTCATGGGCTCGAACTCGGCGCTGGTGCTGCGGCACGGCACCGCCGACGCCCCCTAGGTCCTGTCGCCGACAGGGCCCGACGGGGCGGCCGGAGCAACCAGCCGGGAGCACAAAGAGAGGAACGACCGCATGAGTGACCGCATCACCGTGGAAGAACTGTCCGAACTCATGAAGAAGGCCGCGGGCATCACCGTGAGCCCGCAGGAGCTGACGGACCGGGCCGAGGTCTCGTTCGAGGAGCTCGGCATCGACTCGCTCGGCCTGCTCGGCATCGTGGGCGAGCTGGAGAACCGGCACGGCATGCCGATGCCGGCCGACGCGGAGCGCTGCAAGACGCCCCGGAAGTTCCTCGACCTCGTCAACAGCACCCTTCTGGCAGGAGCGTAGAGATGGCAGGGCACACCCAGAACGAGATCACGATCGCCGCGCCGCTGGACCTGGTCTGGGACATGACCAACGACGTGGCGAGGTGGCCGGAGCTGTTCAGCGAGTACGCCTCGGCCGAGATCCTGGAGCAGGACGGGAACAAGTGCACCTTCCGGCTGACGATGCACCCGGACGAGAACGGCACGGTGTGGAGCTGGGTGTCCGAGCGTGAGCCGGACCCGGCGACCCGTACCGTGCGGGCCCGCCGGGTGGAGACGGGGCCGTTCGCGCACATGGACATCCACTGGCGCTACGAGGAGGAGCCGGGCGGCACGCGGATGATCTGGACGCAGGACTTCGCGATGAAGCCGGAGGCGCCGGTCGACGACGACTGGATGACCGACAACATCAACAAGAACTCCAAGGTCCAGATGGCGCTGATCCGGGACAAGATCGAGCGGGCCGCCGCCGGCCGCCGTCCCGAGCCGGCCCTGACCACCGACTGAGCCGGCCCGGACGAGCACCGGAAAACACCGGAGAAGCACCGGAAGGCACCGGACGAGCACCGGAGGAGAAGGAGTAGGTCCATGCACCAGGCCCTGATCGTGGCCCGGATGGCGCCGGGGTCGGCCCCGGACATCGCCAAGATCTTCGACGAGTCGGACCGGGGGGAGCTGCCGCACCTGATCGGCGTCACCCGGCGCAGCCTCTTCCAGTTCGGCGATGTGTACATGCACCTCGTCGAGGCGGACCGGGACCCGGGCCCGGCCATCGCGAAGGTGGCGAAGCACCCGGAGTTCCAGGGCATCAGCGAGCGGCTGTCGGCGTACGTCAGCGCGTACGACCCCGAGACGTGGCGCTCGCCCAAGGACGCGATGGCGCACCGCTTCTACCTGTGGGAGCGCGACGCCCAGTCGTGAGACCACCGCCCGGCCCCGCGCGGGGGCCGCGGACACACAACCGGTCGCCGGGCCCGCAGCGTCGCGGGCCCGGCGACCGGTGTCCGGGTGTTCGGGTGTTCGGTCTACGGGGGGCTTCCGAGTGCGGGCGCCGTCAGACCGGCACGGTGCAGTCGAAGGCGTGCAGATAGGGGTTGACCGGGCTGATGTCGTCGATGACCAGGCCCGCCCCCTTCAGCCGGCTCACCATGGATTCGGTGGTGTGCTTGGCGCCGCCGACGTTGAGCAGCAGCAGCAGGTCCATCGCGGTGCTGAACCGCATCGACGGGGTGTCGTCGACCAGGTTCTCGATGACCACGACCCGGGCCTTGGGGCCGCCGGCCGCCATCACGTTGCGCAGGCAGCGGGCGGTGGACTCGTCGTCCCACTCCAGGATGTTCTTGATGATGTAGACGTCGGCCGTGACCGGGACGGCCTCGCGGCAGTCGCCGGGCACGATCGACACCCGGTCGGCGAGCGCGCCGCCCGGCCGCAGCCGCGGGTCGGCGTTGTCCACCACGCGCGGCAGGTCCAGCAGGGTGCCGTGCATGGCCGGGTACTTCTCCAGCAGGCTGGCCACCACATGGCCCTGGCCGCCGCCGATGTCGGCGACCGAGGCGGCGCCGGAGAGGTCCAGCAGGTCGGCGACGTCCTGGGCGGACTGCTTGCTGGAGGTCGTCATGGCCTTGTTGAAGACGTCCGCGGACTCCGGGGCGTCCTCGTTGAGGTAGACGAAGAACTCCTTGCCGAACAGGTCCTGGACGACGTTGTGGCCGGTGCGCACCGCCTCGTCCAGCTTCGGCCACGCCTGCCAGGTCCACGGCTCGGTGCACCACAGGGTGATGTTGCGCAGGCTGGCGGGGTCGTCCTCGCGCAGCAGCCGGGACATGTCGGTGTGCGCGAACGTGCCGTCGCTCCGCTCGGTGAAGACGCCGTAGCAGGTGAGGGCGCGCAGCAGCCGGCGCAGCGGCTTGGGCTCGGTCTTCACCGCGGCGGCGAGGTCCTCCACGGCGGCGGGCCGGTCGCCGAGCGCGTCGGCCACGCCGAGGCGGGCGGCGGCGCGCAGGGCGGCGGCGCAGGCCGCCCCGAACACGAGCTCCCTGAGCCGCATGGACGGCGGTGGTGCGGTCTGAGCGGTCGTCATGTGCCGCCTGTTCCTTCCGTGTCGGTCGGGTGCGGTGCCGTGCGCGGCCGGGGCCTCAGCACAGTCCCGCGGGCTTGGAGGCGTGGCAGGAGTTCGCCTGGAACGTGTTGCCGCGCTTGGTGCTCTCCTGGTTGACCAGGTCGGCGGGGGAGTTGCCCTGGAGGGCGTTGTCGCGGACCCGGTTGCGCTCGTTGGCGGCGCCGACGAAGCTCTTGAAGAGGACGATGCCGCCGGACAGCGGGGACTTCCCGGAGTTGCCGAGGACCGTGTTGTGGCTGACCTCGGTGGCCTCGGCGCCGGTCAGGACGATGCCGGAGCCCTGGAGGTAGGGCAGCCGGGCGGTCTTGGGGCAGTACTTGTTGTTCCGGGTGACCAGGTTGTCGCGCACGCTCAGGGCGCCCGCCCGGGGCTTGTTCTCGTCGCCGACGACGAAGACGCCGGTGCAGTTGGCGGTGACGTAGTTGCCGGCGACGGTGAGGTCGCGCAGGCGGCGGACGGTGACGCCGATCCGGTTGTCCTCCAGCCGGTTGTGGGCGATGACGGTGCCGGCGGTGTCGAGGGCGCCCTGTTCGGCGGTGATCGTGTTGGCGAGGAAGATGCCGGCGTCGCCGTTGCCGCGGGCCAGGTTGTCGCGGAACGCGCTGCGCTTGGAGCGCTCCTCGGCGATGCCCCACAGCCCGTTCTTGACGGCGGCCACGTGCCGCACGGTCAGCCCTTCGGTGCCCACCGCCATCACTCCGGCGCGGGAGTAGCCGGTGACGGTGAGGTCGGCGACGGTGACGTCCTTGAGGCGCTTGTTCTTGGTGCCCGCCACGCAGATGCCGTTGCCGCGCTTGCCGCAGTCGTTCGCGTTCGCCCCGGTGGCCGGCTTCAGGACGGTGGTCTCCGGGCCGGTGCCGCGCAGGGTGATGCCGCGGGTGGAGATCTTGACGCTCTCGCGGTAGGTGCCGGGCAGCAGCAGGACGGTGTCGCCCGGCTTCGCGGCGTTCACCGCCTTCTGGATCGACTGGCCCGCGTGCACCAGGCGCACCTTCGGCACGGAGATCGGCGGGGCGGCGGCTACGCCGGAGCCGACGAGTGCCGCGGCACTCAGGAGCAAGGCGATGTGGCGTTTCGTCATATTCTGTACGCTATGACCCGATAGTCCGCAAATGGCGGGATAGGCCGTCCGGCGGCGTGTCACGGCGGGCCGCGGCCGCCCACCGCGGGGGAGACCCGGCAGGCGGGGGAGACCCGGCAGTCGGGGGAGACCCGGCAGTCGGGGCGGCCCGGCAGGCGGGGCGGCGGACTCCGCGGGGATACTGGTGAGGGTGAGCGCGGTCATCGGGATACGGCGTGTGCCGAGGGCGGTGGCGGGATACGTCCGCAGCGCCCCGGGGACGTACATCTGGCTGGCGATCCTGTTCGTCACGACCGTCGCCCTGCACCACATGCCGCCGCAGTTCGAGACGGCCTTCCTGCGGCAGCGCTCCACCAACCTGCACGAGCTGTCCGCACACCCGGCGCGGGTGCTGTTCGCCAGCGCCATGTGGATCGCGGGCGGCCGCTGGCTGCCGTACGCGGTGCTCTTCACGGTCTTCCACGCGCAGGCCGAACGCCGGCTGGGCACACCGCGCTGGCTCGCGGTGTGCGCGGCCGCGCACGTGCTGGCCACGCTGATCAGCGAGGGCGCGCTGCTGTGGGGCATCCGGCGCGGAGTGGTCCCCGAGTCGGCCGTCAACACCCTCGACGTGGGCGTCAGTTACGCCCTGGCCGGCGTGGTCGGCGTGCTGACCTGGTGCCTGCGCGGACCCTGGCGCTACGGCTACGCCGCCGCCGTGCTCGGCTTCTTCGCGGTGCCCCTGGCCGCCGGCCGCACCTTCACCGACCTCGGCCACTTCACCGCCGCCCTGATCGGCCTCGCCTGCCGTCCGCTGGCCGCCGGTGCGGGAAAAACACGGATTCCGTAGGAGACACCGGCGGTACCGAGGCGTTAGCGTCCCGGCCATGAGCAGCTCGGCAGACAGGGCCGTGAACAGCGGCATCGTGAACGGCGGCATCTCCTACTGGTTCGCGGACGACGGACTCCCGCCGGTGCGCGAGCCGCTCACCGGGGACGCGCACGCCGACGTGGTGATCGTCGGCGGCGGCTACACGGGCCTGTGGACGGCGTACTACCTGAAGAAGACCGCGCCCTTCCTGCGGATCACCGTGCTGGAGCAGAAGTTCTGCGGCTACGGCGCCTCCGGCCGCAACGGCGGCTGGCTCTACAACGGCGTCGCCGGCCGCGACCGCTACGCCAAGCTGCACGGCCACGAGGCCGCCGTACGGCTCCAGCAGGCGATGAACGACACCGTGGACGAGGTGATCCGGGCCGCCGCCGAGGAGGGGATCGAGGCGGACGTCCACAAGGGCGGCGTGCTCGAAGTGGCCCGCACCCCCGCCCAGCTGGCCCGGCTGCGCGCCTTCCACGAGCAGGAGCTGGCCTTCGGCGAGAAGGACCGCGAGCTGTACGGGGCGCGGGCGACCGCCGAGCGGGTCCGGGTCGCGGACGCCGTCGGCTCGGCCTGGACCCCGCACGGGGCCCGGCTCAACCCGGCCAAGCTGGTCAAGGGCCTGGCGGCGGCCGTCGAGGCGCTCGGCGTGACGATCCACGAGGCGACCCCGGTCACCGAGATCCGCCCCCAACACGCCGTCACCCCCTACGGCACCGTCCGCGCCCCCTACGTGCTGCGCTGCACCGAGGGCTTCACCGCCTCGCTGAAGGGGCAGAAGCGCACCTGGCTGCCGATGAACTCCTCGATGATCGCGACCGAGCCGCTGACCGACGAGCAGTGGGCGGCGATCGGCTGGAACGGCCGCGAGACCCTGGGCGACATGGCGCACGCCTACATGTACGCCCAGCGCACCGCCGACGGCCGGATCGCGCTCGGCGGGCGCGGTGTGCCGTACCGGTTCGGCTCGCGCACCGACAACGACGGCCGCACCCAGCCCGAGACCGTGGCGGCGCTGCGCGACCTGCTGGTCGCCTTCTTCCCGGCGCTGGCCGGGGTGCGGGTCGAGCACGCCTGGTCGGGGGTGCTCGGCGTGCCGCGCGACTGGTGCGCGACGGTCACCCTGGACCGCTCGACCGGCCTCGGCTGGGCCGGCGGCTACGTCGGCTCGGGCGTCGCCACCGCCAACCTCGCCGCCCGCACCCTCACCGACCTGGTGCAGGTGGACTCCGGCCAGGGCGGTCCGACGCCGCTGACCGCCCTGCCGTGGGCCGGCCACAAGGTGCGCAGGTGGGAGCCGGAGCCGCTGCGCTGGCTCGGCGTGCAGGGCATGTACGCCACCTACCGCACCGCCGACCGGCGCGAGACGCTCACCCACAGCGCCCGCTCCTCCCGGCTGGCGCGGGTCGCCGACCGGGTGGCGGGACGCGGCTGAGGACCGGGCCGCACCGGCGCACGGCGCCCGCCGCACGGGAGGGCCCCGGTGCGCACCGGAGCCCTCCCCGCCCCTCGCGGGACTTCCGGGTTCCTCCGTCCCGGGCGTCTCACACCGCCGACTCCGCACTCCGCCCTCGGCCACGCGGTCGGCCGCGTTGTCAGTGGCGGGGTGCAGCATGGGCGCATGGTGCGGAAAGCGAACGGCCGGGCGGCCGGTGGCGGCGGTGGCGGTCGTGGCGCGGTGAAGCGGGCGCGGCGGCCCGAGGTGCGGCTGCCGGCGCTGGAGCCGTACGAGGGCGCAGGGCTGGCCCCGGACGGGGACTACGACGGGCTGGAGTTCCGGGAGACGGACCTCGCCGGGCAGGACGGGGCGGGCGCCCGCTTCCTGGACTGCGCCCTGCGGGGCTGCGCGCTGGACGACGCCTCGCTGCGCCACGCCCGCTTCCTCGACTCGGCGCTCACCGGGGTGCGCGGGGTCGGCACCGACCTCGCGGAGGCGACGCTGCGCGACGTGGAGCTGACCGACGCCCGGCTCGGCGGCACTCAGCTGCACGGCGCGGTGCTGGAACGGGTGCGGATCGGCGGCGGCAAGCTCGACTACCTGAACCTGCGCAAGGCGCGGCTGCGGGACGTCGTCTTCGAGGGGTGCGTGCTGATCGAGCCGGACTTCGCGGGCGCCCGTCTGGAGCGGGTGGAGTTCGTGGACTGCGCGCTGACCGGCGTGGAGTTCACCGGGGCCGCGCTCACGGACGTGGACCTGCGCGGGGCGGCCCCACTGGAGATCGCGGGCGGGGTGGAGCGGCTGGCGGGCGCGGTGATCAGCACGGGCCAGCTGCTGGACCTGGCCCCGGTACTGGCGGCGCGGCTGGGGATCAGGGTGGAGGACTGAGGCGGGCGGAGGGCCGAGAGCCGCGGGCCGAGGCGGTTCGGGCGCGGTCGTCGGGGGCGCCGTCGCTCCCGTGTCGGTCAGGGCAGGCGGGGGAAGCGGGCCTGGAGGGTCCAGATCGCCGGGTTCTCCGCCAGGTCCTCGTGCAGGTCGCACAGGTCGGCGATCAGATCGTGCAGGAAGTCGCGGGCCTCGCGGCGCAGCGCGGCGTGCGAGAAGCTCAGCGGCGGCTCCTCGGCCGGCATCCAGTCGGCCTCGACGTCCACCCAGCCGAAGCGGCGCTCGAAGAGCATGCGGTCGGTGGACTCGGTGAAGTCCAGCTCGGCCCGCTGCGGCCGGGCGGCGCGGGAGCCGGCCGGGTCCCGGTCCACCCGTTCCACGATGTCGCACAGCGCCCAGGCGAAGTCCAGCACCGGCACCCAGCCCCAGGCCGTGGCCAGCTCGCGGTCCGCCTTCGTGTCGGCGAGGTACACGTCGCCGCAGAACAGGTCGTGGCGCAGCGCGTGGACGTCCGCCCGGCGGTAGTCCGTCTGCGGCGGGTCGGGGAAGCGGTTGGAGAGGGCGTAGCCGATGTCGAGCACGTACGCGATGGTGTCATGGCCGCCGCATAGGATCGCACCGTGTACACACGCGCACGTGCCGCCCGGTCCGCAGCCGCCCTGGCCCTGCTCGCCGTCGCGCTGAGCGGGTGCGACGCGGGGGTGCGGGGCACGCCGGGCGGCGCGGGGCTGCGCGACCCGTACTTCCCGAAGGCCGGCAACGGCGGCTACGACGTCGCCCACTACGACCTCACCCTCGGCTACGAGCCGGCCGGCCGCCGGCTGACCGGCACCGCGGTGATCACCGCGCGCGCCACCCAGGACCTGTCCGCCTTCGACCTCGACCTCCAGGGCCTGGACGTGCGGGAGGTGACCGTCGAGGGGAAGGCCGCCCGCTACCACCGGGCCGGCCAGGAGCTGACCGTGCGGCCGCGCGACGAGCTGAGCGAGGGCGAGACGTTCACCACGACCGTCCGCTACTCGGGCACGCCCCAGGCCGTCACCGATCCCGGCGGTTCGAAGGAGGGCTGGCTGCGCACCGGCGACGGCGCGGTGGCCCTCGGCCAGCCGGTCGGCTCCATGGCCTGGTTCCCGGGCAACGACCACCCCCTGGACAAGGCGACCTACGACGTCTCCGTCACCGTGCCCGAGAAGCTGACGGCGGTCTCCAACGGCGTGCTGAGGAGCGAGACGAGGGCCGGGGGCCGCCGGACGTTCCACTGGCACACCGCCGAGCCGATGGCGACCTACCTGGCCACGGTCGCCGTCGGCGCGTTCGAGGTGCGGCGCTCCCGCCTCAAGGACGGCCTGCCGGTGTACGTCGCCGTCGATCCGGCCCTCGCCGAGGAGAGCGAGCCGGTGCTCGCGAAGCTCCCCGAGATCATGGAGTGGGCGAAGACCAACTTCGGGCCGTACCCCTTCTCCTCCACCGGCGCGATCGTCGCCCGCGTCCCCGGCGTCGACTACGCGCTGGAGACCCAGGACCGGCCGACCTTCCCCGGCGAGCCCGACACCACCACCCTCGTGCACGAGATCGCCCACCAGTGGTACGGCGACTCCGTCACCCCGAAGAGCTGGCGGGACATGTGGCTCAACGAGTCCTTCGCGACGTACGCGGAGTGGCTGTGGGCGGAGGACTACGGCGGCCGGAGCGCCGAGGAGACGTTCAAGAACGTCTACGCGGGCAAGGGCGACAACGGCACGGACGTCTGGGCCTTCCCGCCGGGCCGGCCGACCAGCGCCGCCGTGATCTCGGACGCGCCCGTGTACGACCGGGGCGCGATGGTGCTGCACCGGATCCGCCAGACGGTCGGCGACGACGCCTTCTACGACATCGTCCAGGGCTGGGCCGCCGCGCACCGGCACGGCAACGCCTCCACCGCCGACTTCACGGCCTACGTGGAGAAGAAGGCGCCCGACGAGGACTTCACCGAGATCTGGAAGGACTGGCTGTACGGCGAGGAGAAGCCGCCCCTCCCCTGAGGCCGCCCCTGCCGTGAGGCCACCCCTGCCGTGAGGCCGCCCCTTCCGTGAGCGCGGCCGGGCCCGCCTCCCGCGCGGAGTGCGACCGCGCGCGGGGGACGGGCCCGGTTCGCCGTGCGAGGACCGTCAGACGTTGACGCCGAAGTCCTGGGCGATGCCGACCAGGCCCGAGGCGTAGCCCTGGCCGACGGCGCGGAACTTCCACTCCGCGCCGTTGCGGTACAGCTCGCCGAAGACCATCGCCGTCTCGGTGGCCGCGTCCTCCGACAGGTCGTAGCGGGCGATCTCCGCGCCGCCGGCCTGGTTGACGATGCGGATGTAGGCGTTGCGGACCTGGCCGAAGTTCTGGCCGCGGTTCTCGGCGTCGTAGATGGAGACCGGGAAGACGACCTTGTCGACGTCGGCCGGGAGGCCGGCCAGGTTGACGTTGATCGCCTCGTCGTCGCCGGCGCCCTCGCCCGTGACGTTGTCACCGGTGTGGACGATGGTGTTGTCCGGCGTCTGCTTGTTGTTGAAGAAGACGAAGTGGGCGTCGGAGTACACCTTGCCCTGGGTGTTCACCGCGATCGCGGAGGCGTCCAGGTCGAAGTCCGTGCCAGTGGTGGTGCGGACGTCCCAGCCGAGGCCCACGGTGACGGCGGTCAGGCCCGGAGCTTCCTTGGTGAGCGAGACGTTGCCGCCCTTGGAGAGGCTTACAGCCATTGTTGGGAGTCCCTTCCCTCGTTGCTTGTGCGGACGAAGCTACCGCCACTCCCAAGAACGCCGAGAGGGGTCCCCATGGTTCCGGATCTCTTTACCTTTTTTACCAAGGCGGTCTCGAACACCGTTTTCCCCTGTGCGGCGGCGAACGCCGGGCGAACGGGAGCGGCGGGAGCGGCGGGGGCGGGGAAAAACCCGGGTGACGTGACCCGGACAGGGGCGGGAACATGGACCCCATGTCCGGTCCCCATGTCATCCGCGGCTCCGTCGCGCTCCCCGAGGCCGAGCTGGCCTGGCGCTTCTCGCGGTCCTCGGGGCCCGGCGGCCAGCACGTCAACACCAGCGACTCCAAGGTCGAGCTGAGCTTCGACCTGGCCCGCACCGAGGCCCTGCCCGAGGTGTGGAAGCGGCGCGCGCTGGAGCGGCTCGCCGGCCGCCTCGTGGACGGGGTGCTCACCGTCCGCGCCTCCGAGCACCGTTCCCAGTGGCGCAACCGCGAAGCCGCCGCGGTACGCCTCGCCGCCCTGCTCGCCGAGGCCACCGCACCGCCGCCCAAGCCCCGCCGGCCCACCCGCATCCCGCGCGGCATCAACGAACGGCGGCTGCGCGAGAAGAAGCAGCGCGCCCAGACCAAGCGCGGCCGCTCGGGCCAGGACTGGGGTTAGCGCCTCCGGTCCGGTCCCAGCGAGTGACCCTGGGCCCCGAGGTCGAGCACGCCCACCGTCTGGTCGCCGCTCCGCTCGCCGGTGGGACGGAAACCGAGCCCGAGGTAGAAGCCCTCCGGGCCGTCGGGGCCGGGATGCCAGGTGACGTACAGCCGGGCGCCGCCGCGGCGGCGGATCTCGGCGGCGACGGACTCGACCGCGAACCGGCCGTAGCCGCGGCCCTGCTCGCCGGCGGCGATGTTCAGCCGCCACAGACCGGAGCGCGGCGCGCTGCCGTCGCCGTACCAGTCGATGTCGAGGAACGCCATGAGGAAGCCGACGGGACGCCCGTCGTCGACGATCAGGCGCGGCCAGGCGACGCCCGGGTGGACGTACGCCTCGGCGAGGGACTTCACGACCGGCGCGACCGCCCGTTCCTGGTCCGGCCGGACCCGGATCCCGAGCGCGGCGTCCAGGTTGGCGCCGGTGATCTCCTCCAGGCGGGGCGCGGCGGCCCCGGCGGGGCGGTGGGCGGCGGCGATGGTCGTCATGCGCGCACGATAGACGGCGCCGGGCTCGGCACGCCCGCGGACATCCCGGCCCGTCCCGCGCGGCCGCCTCAGCCCAGGTGCCGGTAGCGCCCCTTGAAGTACGTGAGCGGGCCGCCCTCCGGGCCCGGCAGGCGGGCCGTCAGGACGCGGCCGATGACCAGGGTGTGGTCGCCGGCCGTCACCCGCTGCTCGGTGCGCAGCTCCAGGGTGGCCAGCGCGCCGTCCACCAGCGGGGCGCCGGAGACCTCGCCGCGGACGTGCGGGAGGTCGGCGAAGAGCAGGCGGTCGCTGATCCGGCCCTTCATGGCGAACCGGCCGGCGATGTGCCGCTGGCTCTCGCTCAGGACCGACACCGCCCACAGCGGCTGCTCGGCGAGCAGGTCGTCCATGCGCGAGCCCTCGCGCACGCTGACCAGCGCCAGCGGCGGGTCGAGCGACACCGACAGGAAGGCCGTGGCCGTCATGCCCACGTCCTCGCCGCCGGGCGCCGCGGGGTCGTCCGGGTCGAGCGGCGGCTCCTGCGCGGTCACCAGCACCACGCCCGCGGCCAGCCGGGACATCGCGGCGCGGAACTCGTCGTCAGTCACCCCCTCAGCATGCCCAAGGGCTGCCGCGGCGGCGGGTGAGGAGGACGGTACGGGTGAAGTGTTCAGCACAAACGCAACGCTAATGACCGGCCCGCGGTCCGCGCATCGGCCCCGGGCCCGAACCCGGACCTAGGACCAGCGGACCAGACGGGACCGAGCGGGACCGGGCGGGACCGGCCTGGACCGGGCGGAACCGGGCGGAACCAGACGGAACCGGGCGGGACCGGGCGGCGAACGGTGACGCCGCGGGGCGGAACCTGTGATTCCAGCCCGCCCGGAGGACCCCTCGTGCATCATGGGCACACACCCACAAAGATTGCGTTCAGTTGACGCACGGGGAAAATGCAGAAACTCTACTCAATTGTTCACGTTCAGCTGTGACTTGAGTCACAAGGGACCTGAATTGTTGACCCTGTGTACCGAGTGGGCTTCGCGCTGTGATTCAGTGGCGGAGACCGCACGGAACGATACGCCGAAGAGAACCCTTTGATGCGCTGCGAGTCTCGGGGGGAGGGCGAGCATGGAGACCGAGTCGGAGCCGTACGTCCGTCTTGCGACCCTGCGACAACTGCACCAGGTCATGGCGGACATGAACACCGCGCGCAGTCTGGCGGACACCCTGCAGACCGTCGCCGACGGCGTCGTGACCGGTCTCGGCTACGAGCTGGCCTGCGTCAACCTCGTCCGCGGCGACGGCGACCTCGTGGTCGCGGCCTTCTCCGGGAACCCCGCCGCCGAAGCCCTGATCACCGGCCGGGTCGGCTCCCGCGACTCCTGGGACCGCCGGCTGGCCATGGGCGAGAACTGGGGCGACCTGGTCTTCATACCCCACACCGAGGGCTGGGTCCTGGACGACGACGACGTCCCCCAGTGGTACACCGACGGGCCCGCCCCCCGCTTCGAGGACGAGTGGCACCCCTCCGACCGCCTCTTCGCCCCCATGTACGCGCCCGGCGGCTCCTCGGCCGAACTGCTCGGCGTCCTGTCCGTCGACCGCCCCCGCAACGGCCGCCGCCCCGGCGCCTGGGGCCGCGAAGCCCTCCAGGTCTACGCCTTCCAGGCGGCCATCGCGATCAGCAACGCCCGGCTGCGCGCCAACATGCAGCGCGCCCTGGTCCGCCTGGAGCGCGAGCAGCAGGCCCTGCGCGCCAGCGAGGAGAGCTTCCGCCAGGCCTTCGAGTACGCGCCCTCCGGCATGGCCATCGCCGAGATGGGCGGCGACCAGCACGGCCGCATCCTGCGCACCAACGACGCCCTGTGCCGCCTGCTGGGCCGCCCCGCCTCCGCGATGCGCCGCTACTCCTTCTCCGACCTCGTCCACCCCGAGGACATAGGCACCTTGCTGCGCACCTCCGCCGAGGGCGGCCGGGCCGAACTGCGCCTGGCCCGCCGCGACGGCGGCTACGTCTGGGTCTCGCTGCGCAACTCGGTCGTCGCCGACGCCGCCGACGGGCCCCGGTTCCTGCTCACCCACGTCGAGGACATCGAGGAGCGCAAGCGCCGCGAGCTGCACCTCGCCCACCGCGCCTCCCACGACTCCCTCACCGGCCTGCCGAACTCCGCCGAACTGCGCGCGCGCCTGGCCGCCCGCCTGTGCCGGCGCCCGCAGTCCGCCTATCCCGGCGAGCCGGACTCGCTGGACGCGGCCTACGGCCACCCCGCCTACGACGCCGCCGACGCCGCCCACGGCTTCGACTTCGCCTCCGTCCCGCAGTCCTACGACGCCTACGACCACCATGTGCACACCATCGCCCCCGAGGGCGACCGGGACGACGGCGCCAAGGGACTGGCCGTCCTCTTCTGCGACCTGGACGGCTTCAAGTCGATCAACGACCGGTTCGGGCACAACGCGGGTGACGCCGTCCTCATCGAGGTGGCCCGCCGGCTGAGCGACTGCGTGCGCGACGGCGACACCGTGGCCCGGCTCGGCGGCGACGAGTTCGTGATCCTCGCCGACGGCCTCGGCCGCGCCGACGCCCAGGACCTCGCCGTGCGCCTGCGCAACGAGATCATCCAGCCGATCCGCGCCGAGGGCCGCGCCGTCCGCGTCGGCGCCAGCTTCGGCATCGGCTGGGCGCATTGCGGGATGACGGCGGACGAAGTGCTGAAGTCCGCCGACGAACGGATGTACGTCGAGAAACGATCTCGTCCCAAACAACACCGCCGGGCCGGCTGAGCCGCAGGTCAGCGCGTTGGTGCGGTCCGAGTCACCCGCTCGGGTCCGGGAGAGCGGGTAGGCTCGTCCAATCTGACGACGTACTGCATCCGACCCGCACTGTTGAGGAGCACCAAGGGATGACGCCCGGCAACAACGGCGCGAGCACGCCCGAGGACGACGACCCGTTCGGCTACCTGTACGCCGACGGACAGGCCAACGGCGCCCAGCCGCCGTCCGGCGGCTACGGCTACCCGGGCTCGGTCAACCGGGTCCGCACGGTCGGCCAGCGGCAGTACGGCCAGCAGGGTCAGCAGGCCGCCACCGCGCCGTACGGACAGGTCCCGCAGCAGCCGCAGCAGCAGGGCGGGTACGGCCAGCCGAACGCCCACTACGCCGCCCCCGAGACCCTCCCGGGCGGCGCGCAGCCGCCCCGCCGGCAGCAGGGCCGGGGCAACGGCGGCGGCCAGGGCCGCCGGGGTCCCAACACCAAGGGCCTGTTGATCGGCGCGGTCGCGGTGGTCGCCGCGGTCGTCATCGGCATCGGCGTGACGATGATGGGCGACGACAAGAACGACGACAAGGCCGGCGACAAGGGCGGCGGCACCGCCCCCACCGCCAGCCAGAGCGCCAGCGCCAGTCCTTCGGCGAGCAGCAGCGTCGCCGCGGACGGCGAGCTCCCGAAGATCGACGCGAAGGCGTTGCTCCTGGGCGGCACCGCCGCCACTGCCTCGTCCGTCAAGGGTGCTCAGGCGGGCGGCGGCGTCTACGTCGGCAACTTCAACAGCGTCGGCGCCTCGGTCACCTGGACCGTCAACGGCATTCCGGAGGACGGCAAGTTCACCGTCTTCCTCGGCTACGGCGTCCCGGGCAAGGACGGCACGGCCACTCTCACGATCAACGGCACGCCGTCCAGCACGCCCGTCAAGCTGAAGAACTGGGCGAACGCCCCCGAGGGCGACTACGAGAAGGGCTGGACGAAGACCTACAACTGGGTCCAGCTCACCAAGGGCACGAATACCATCAAGATCTCGTGCGAGCAGGGCAACCAGTGCGACGCCAACCTGGACCAGCTGTGGCTGGCCAAGGGGTGGGTCAAGTCCAGCTGACCCTCACGCCGCGCTGACCTCCCCCGTCACCGCCACCCGGCCGAGGAGTCTCTCGTAGGCCGGGAGGTCGAACTCGCCCGCCGTCGGGGACAGGACCGTGGCCGTGGCGAGGGCGATCGCGCGGGCCAGGCGGTCGGGCCAGGGCAGGTTCTCCACCAGACCGGACAGCAGGCCCGCGACCATCGAGTCGCCGGCGCCGGTCGGATTGCCCTGGACGCGGGCCGGCGGGGCCGCCCGCCACAGGCCCTCCGGGGTGTGCGCCAGCAGACCTTCCGCGCCCAGCGAGGCCACCACCGTGCGCGCGCCGCGCCTGCGGGCGTCCTGGGTGGCGCGCAGCGGGTCGTGGAAACCGGTCAGCTCGGCGAGTTCGTCGGCGTTGGGCTTGACGACGTCGGGGCGGCCCGCGATCCCGCGGCGCAGCGCCTCGCCGCTGGTGTCCAGCAGCACCGGCACGTTCGCGGCGCGCGCGGTGCGCACCAGGCCGGCGTACGCGCCCACCGGCAGGCCGGGCGGCAGGCTGCCGCACAGGGCGACCGCCGACGCCGCGCCGAGCAGGTCCTCGTAGGCGTCCTGGAAGGCGGACCACTCGGCGGCGGTGACGAGCGGGCCGGGCTCGTTGAGCTGGGTGGTGTCGCCGGAGCGCTCGTCGACGATCGCGACGGTGCGGCGGGTCGGGCCGGCCACCGGGACCAGCGCGTCCGTGATCCGGGGCAGGGCGGCGAGCCGGTCGCGCAGCTCGCCTCCGGTGGCGCCGCCGGCGAAGCCGGTGACGGTGACCTCGTGGCCGAGGGCGGCGAGCACCCGGGCGACGTTGACGCCCTTGCCGCCGGGCCGCTCGGTCACCTCCCGCACCCGGTGCGAGGCGTGCGGCCGCAGTGACGGCACCCGATAGGTGATGTCGACGGCGGTGTTCAGCGTGACCGTGAGGATCACGTGGGCCGACCTCCCCCGAGTAATGCGCCCGGCGCGCCTGCTGTCCCGATGCCCCGGACGGGTCCGGGCGCGGCGCCCTGGACCTCTCCGGGCCTCGATCATGCCAAACGCGCGGGCCGCCGCCCACCCCTCGGGCCGGCCCCCGCGGCCGGCCGGCGGGACGGATCAGCCCAGGTGCGGACCGACCACCCATTCGCCGCGCCGCAGGACGCCCTTGAGGGTGAACTCCTCGTCCAGCAGCACCAGGTCGGCGTCCTTGCCCGCTTCCAGGGAGCCGATGCGGTCGTCCAGGCCGAGCAGCCGGGCCGGGTTGGCGGACAGGGCGGCGACCACGTCCTGGACGGGGAGCCCGTCGACGGTGACCGCGCGCTTGAAGGCGCGGTCCAGGGTGAGGGTCGAGCCGGCGATCGAGTCGCCTTCCACCAGTCGGGCGACGCCGTCGGTCACCTCGACCTCCAGCGGGCCGAGCAGGTAGCGGCCGTCGCCGGAGCCGGCGGCGTCCATGGCGTCGGTGATGAACGCGACCCGGGCGGCGCCCGCGTGGTGGAAGGCCAGTTCCAGGGCGGCCTGGTGCAGGTGCACGCCGTCGTTGATCAGCTCGACGGTGACCCGCTCGTCCTCCAGCAGGGCGGCGATCGGGCCGGGGGCGCGGTGGCCGAGGGCGGGCATCGCGTTGAACAGGTGGGTGGCGACGGTGGCGCCGGCGTCGATCGCCTCCACCGTCTGCTCGTAGGTGGCGTCGGTGTGCCCGACCGCCGCGATCACGCCGTGCTCGGCGAGCAGCCGTACCGAGTCGAGGCCGCCGGGCAGTTCGGTGGCGAGCGTGACCATCTTGGCGTGGCCGCGGGCCGCGTCGAGAAGTTTGCGCACCTCGGCCGGGTCCGGGTGGCGCAGCAGCGCCTCGGAGTGCGCGCCCTTGCGGCACGGCGAGATGAACGGGCCCTCGAAGTGGACGCCGGCGATCTCGCCCTGCTCGGCCAGCTCGGACAGCAGACCGGCCTGCCGGGTGAGGACGTCCATGTCGTCGGTGACGGTGGAGGCGACGAGGGTGGTGGTGCCGTGCGCGCGGTGGGTGCGGACGGCGGTCAGGACGTCGTCGGCCGAGCCGGAGAAGGACGCGCCGCCGCCGCCGTGGTTGTGCAGGTCGACGAAGCCGGGGACCAGCCAGTGGCCGGAGACGTCGTACGTCTCGGCGTCCGCCGGAGCCGTGCCGGTACCGGTGCCGGTGCCGGTGTCGGCGATCCGCGTGCCGTCGACGATCACGCGGCCGCCGTCGACGATCCCGGTGGGCAGGACCACCCGGGCTCCGGTGAGAACCTTGCTAGCGGCCATCAGGGGGCTACCTCCGGGCAGTCGTAGAAGTGTTGAGGAGGTCCCAGGCGAGGAGGCCCGCGCCCAGGCAGCCGGCGGTGTCCCCCAGGGCGGCGGGGACGACGGCCGGCAGCTTCTGGAAGGTGACCCGCCGCCGGACGGCCTCCCGAAGCGGTGCGAAGAGGGTTTCCCCCGCCTCGGCGAGTCCGCCGCCGATGATCAGCGTGCGCGGGTCCAGCAGGGTGAGCGCGGTGACCAGTCCGTCGGCGAGCGCGTCCACCGCCTCCTGCCAGACGGTCCGCGCGCGGGCGTCCCCGGACTCCACCGCCTTGGCGCAGTCCGCCGCGTCGGCCTGCGGGTCGCCGCATGCCTCGGCCCAGGCCTGGCTGACCGCCGAGGCGGACGCGAACCGCTCCAGGCAGCCGTTCTGCCCGCACGGGCAGGGGGTGCCGCCGGGCCGTACGACGATGTGGCCGATCTCGCCGGCGAAGCCGTGCGCGCCCGCCTCCACCCGGCCGTCGATGCCGATGGCGCCGGCGATGCCGGTGCCCAGCGGCACGAAGAAGAACCGGTCGGCACCCTTGCCCGCGCCGATGCGGCCCTCGGCGAGGCCGCCGGTGCGCACGTCGTGGCCGAGGGCGACGGGGATGCCGCCCAGCCGCTCGGTCAGCAGGTCGCGCAGCGGCACGTCGCGCCAGCCGAGGTTGGCCGCGTAGGCGGCGACGCCGCGTTCCTCGTCGACGATGCCGGGGACGGCGACGCCCGCGGCGGCGGCCGGCTCGCCGAAGCGTTCGGCGCCCAGCGCCCGCAGTTCGGCGGCGAAGCCGAGGATGTTCTCGACGACGGCATCGGGTCCGTGGTCGCGGCCGGTGGCGCGGCGCGCCTGGTGCAGCAGGGCGCCGTCGGCGGCGACCAGCGCGGCCTTCATCCCGGTGCCGCCCACATCGAGAGCGATGACGTGTCTCACGGGGGACAGTGTGGCCCTTTGACCCGCAAGAGGTCTAGTCCACTCACGTGGTGTAGACCTATCGTGTCCACATGTTGAACGGCGAGACGGTTGGGGCGGAAGAGGCAGTGCAGCGGCGCAGGACAGGAACGATCGCGGTGGTGTCCGCACTGGGCATGACGGCGTTTCTCGGCGGCTGCGGGAGCACCGGCTCCTCCGACGTGACCCTCCGGCTGGTCGCCGCCGACTACGGCGACTCCGCCGCCAACAGCTCGCAGAAGTACTGGGACGACCTGGCCCGCGCCTACGAGTCCGGCCACCCGGGCGTGAAGGTCAAGGTCAGCGTCTACTCCTGGACGGACGTGGACCGCAAGGTCAAGGAGATGGCCGACGCGGGCGACCCGCCGGACATGGCGCAGATCGGCGCCTACGCCGACTACGCCGACAAGGACATGCTCTACAAGGCCGACGACCTGCTCTCCATACCCGTGCAGGCCGACTTCCTCGGCCAGCTCTCCGAGGCCGGCCAGCTGCGGCACGTGCAGTACGGCATCCCGTTCGCCGCCTCCACCCGCGTGCTGTTCTACAACAAGACCCTCTTCGCCCGGGCCGGCATCACCAGCGCGCCCAAGACCTGGGACGACCTCGCCGCCGACGCCGAGGCGCTGAAGGCCAAGGGCGTGAAGTACCCCTACGCCCTGCCGCTCGGCCCCGAGGAGGCGCAGGCCGAGACGCTCCAGTGGCTGCTGAGCGGCGGCGCCGGCTACACCGACGACATCGGCACCTACACGATCAACTCGCCGCAGAACGCGGAAACGTTCACCTGGCTGAAGGACGAGCTGGTCGGCAAGGGACTGACCGGGCCCGTCGCCCCGGGCAAGCTGAACCGGGCGCAGGCCTTCTCGGCGTTCGCGGCCGGCGAGGTCGGCATGCTCAACGGCCACCCGACGCTGATGCAGCAGGCCGCCAAGCAGGGCGTCGACTTCGGCATGGTGCCGGTGCCGGGACGCAACGGCACGCCCAAGGCGACCATGGGCGTCAACGACTGGATGATGGCCTTCAAGGAGCCCGGCCACAAGGACCAGATCGGCGACTTCCTCGACTTCGTCTACAACGAGAAGAACGTGCTGGCCTTCTCCCGCGAGTACGACCTGCTGCCCGTCACCAGCTCCGCCTCCGACGTGATGACCGCGGCGGACGAGGACAAGAAGCTGTGGCCGTTCCTGGAGGAGCTGCCGCTGGCCCAGCTCTACCCGTTCGGCAAGACGTCCTGGGCGCGGGTCAGCGCGGACGTGAAGAAGGACATCGGCCGCGCGGTCGGCCCGACGGGCGACCCGACCGCGGTCCTCAACCAGCTCCAGACGACGGCGTCGGACGCGGAGAGCGCGCAGAGCGGGAGCTGACCCGCCCGCCTGGGGGAGTGCGCCCGGCCGTCCGTCCGGTCGCGCTGTCGGCGGCCGGGGTTACGGTGCGGGGTATGGACGGGCGAGACGTGCGGGACGAAGACGTACGGGACGGCGGCGCGCCGGACGAGGGCGGCGGCGCGGAACCGTCGCGGGAGCAGCGGGAACGGGAGCAGCGGGAGCAGGGGCTCGGGCGGCGGGAGCGGGACATCCTCGCGCTGGAGCGGCGCGGGTTCTCCGGCCCCGGCGCCAAGGAACGCGCGGTCCGCGAGGAACTGGGCCTGTCGCCGGTGCGCTACTACCAGCTGCTCAACGCCCTCCTGGACGACACCCGCGCCCTCGCCCACGACCCGGTCACGGTCAACCGCCTGCGCCGGATCCGCGAGAGCCGCCGATCCGAGCGCTGACGCCCGGCGGGCAGCGCGCCGGACCGCCGCCCGCGTCGAGGAGTGGGCCCGGGCGAGTGTGGATAGGTTCGGCTCATGGGCAGCCACGACGACACCGACTCCACCCACCCCGCCGCCTCCCTGCCGACCCCCGCCACGCAGGCCGGCCGGGACGGCCTCGCCGCCGTGCTCGCGCGGCCGGAGCGGGCGGTGATCGCACTCGACTTCGACGGGACGCTCGCCCCGATCGTGCCCGACCCGGACCAGGCCCGGGCGCACCCCGGGGCGCTGCCGGCGCTGGCCGCGCTGGCCCCGAAGGTGGCCGCCGTCGCGGTGGTCACCGGCCGCCCGGCCGGCGTCGCGGTGCGCAACGGCGGCTTCGCGGGCGTGCCGGGCCTGGAACACCTCGTCGTCCTCGGCCACTACGGCGCCGAACGCTGGGACGCCGCGACGGGCGACGTCACCGCGCCGGCCCCGCACCCCGGCGTCGCCGCCGTCCGCGCCGAACTGCCGGGCTTCCTGGACCGGATCGGCGCCTGGCGGGGCACCTGGATCGAGGAGAAGGGGCGCTCGCTGGCCGTGCACACCCGCCGCGCCGAGGACCCGCAGGCCGCCTTCGACCTGCTGCGCGAACCGCTCGCCGGACTGGCCGCCCGCAACGGCCTGATCGTGGAGCCGGGCCGGATGGTGCTGGAGCTGCGCCCGCCGGGCATGGACAAGGGCGTGGCCCTGGCGGAGTACGTCCGCGATCTGGGCGCCGCCTCGGTCCTCTACGCCGGTGACGACCTCGGCGACCTGCCCGCCTTCGCCGCGGTGGAGAAGCTGCGCGCCGGCGGCGTGCCGGGCGTCCTGGTGTGCAGCGGGAGCAGCGAGGTCACCGAGCTGTCCGAGCGGGCGGACCTGGTGGTCGCGGGCCCGGCGGGCGTGGTCGGGCTGCTGCGGAGCCTGGCGGACGAGCTGCCGTAGCCCGAAGGGCCGCGTCCCCGGCGCCCGCTCGGGGGCCGGGAGCCGCGGGCCGCCCTCAGAGTTCGTTCAGCTGGTCCAGGAACCACTGGGCCGGGGGCAGGGCCGTCGCGGCGGCGGCCAGGCGCTTGCTCCGTTCCGCCCGCTCCGGGCCCGCCATGGTCAGGGCCTCGTGCAGGGCGTCCGCGGTGCCGACCACGTCGTACGGGTTGACGACGATCGCGTCGTCGCCCAGCTCCGCGTACGCGCCCGCCTCCCGGGACAGCACCAGCGCGCAGCCGGCGTCGGAGACGACCGGGACCTCCTTGGCGACCAGGTTCATGCCGTCGCGGATCGGGTTGACCAGGGCCACGTCGGCGATCCGGTACGCCGCGAGCGAGCGCGCGAAGTCGTCCTCGACGTGCAGGACGACCGGGGTCCAGCCGGGCGTGCCGTAGCGCGCGTTGATCTCCTCGGCCAGGCGCCGCACCTCGGCCGTGTACTCCCGGTAGACGGCCAGGTCCTGCCGGGAGGGGTAGGCGAAGGCGACGTGGACCACCCGTTCGCGCCACTCGGGCCGGTCGTCGAGGAGCTGCCGGTAGGCCAGCAGCCCGCGCACGATGTTCTTCGACAGCTCGGTGCGGTCCACCCGGACGATCGTGCGGCGCGCGCCGCCGTCCGGCGCCATGCCGATCTCCTCGCGCAGCGCCGCCATCCGCTCCTTCACGTCGGCCCGGTGCGCGCGCTCGCGCAGGAACTCCGCGTCCGCGCCCAGCCCGTGCACCCCGATCCGGGTGCCGGCGAGCCCGCCGGTCAGCGCCTCGCAGCAGCTGGTGAAGGCGTCCGCCCAGCGCCGGGTGAGGAAGCCCAGCCGGTCCGCGCCCAGCATGCCGCGCAGCACCTGCTCGGCGATGTCGTCGGGCAGCATCCGGAAGTAGTCCACCGGCGCCCACGGGGTGTGCGAGAAGTGCCCGATCCGCACGTCCGGCCGGAAGTCGCGCAGCATGCCCGGCACCAGCGTGAGGTGGTAGTCCTGCACCACCACGGCCGCGCCCTCGGCCGCCTCCTCGGCGAGCGCCTCGGCGAAGGCCCGGTTGTAGGCCTCGTACGACGCCCACCGCCGCCGGAACTCGGCGTCGAACGCGGGTTCGAGCGGGGTCTGGTAGAGCATGTGGTGCACGAACCACAGCACCGAGTTGGCGATGCCGTTGTACGCGTCGGAGAAGACGTCCGGGGCGATGTCGAGCATCCGGACCTGCTGGCCGCCGGTGTCCTCGGCCGGCAGCCGGCGCCCGCCCTCGAAGCGGCGCACCGCCTCCCGGTCCGCGTCGCCCAGCGCGGCGCACACCCATACGGCGCCGGCGTCCGGGCCGATCGCGGAGAGCCCGGAGACCAGGCCGCCGCCCCCGCGTCTCGCGTGCAGCGTGCCCTCCCCGCCGTCCGGGCGCAGTTCGTAGGAGACCGGTCCGCGATTGGAGGCGACCAGCACCTCGGCACCGTGCGTTGAAGCCATGGTCCTCAACCTAGCCCGGCTCCCGAACACTCAAACGTGCCCGGGGACGGGCCGGCGGGGTTTCGTCCCCGGGCCGCTCACGCCACCCGGCGGGCCGCGTACTCCGCGATCTCCGCCATCGGGGGGCGCTCCTCGGTGTCGACCGAGTGGGTGCGCGGCTCGAAGCCGCTCGCGCCGCGTTCGAACTGGGTGAGGGCGGGGCGGATCAGATGGCCGCGGGCCAGGCGCAGCTGGGCGGTGCGGTAGATGGCGGCGGCCATCCGGCCGAGCGCCTGGCCGTCCTGGTGCCGGTGCAGCCGCACCCCGACGTCGACCTGGGCGAGCGCGTCCAGGCCGACCAGGTGCAGCGCGTCCACCAGCATCCCCAGCTCGACGCCGTAGCCGACCGGGAACGGCAGCCGCTCCAGCAGCGAGCGGCGCGCGGCGTACTCGCCGCCGAGTGGCTGCACGAAGCCGGCCAGCTGCGGCCAGTGCATGTTCAGCAGCGGGCGGGCCATCAGCTCGGTGACCCGGCCGCCCTGCCCGGCCGCCGCGGTCCCGGCGGCGCTGCCGTCGGCGACGGTCAGCGGACGGTCGTACATCGCCTTGACCAGCTGCACCTCGGGGTCGGTGAGCAGCGGGCCGACGATGCCGGTGACGAAGTCGGCGGAGAACTCGCGCAGATCGGCGTCCACGAAGCAGACCACGTCCCCGCCGGTGACCAGCAGCGAGCGCCACAGCACCTCGCCCTTGCCGGGCACCGCCGGGACGCGGGGGAGGATCGCGTCGCGGTGCACCACCCGCGCGCCGGCCGCCGCGGCCACCTCGGAGGTGCGGTCGGTGGAGCCGGAGTCGACGACCACGATCTCGTCCACCAGCGGCGCCCGCCGCATCAGCTCCTCGCGGATCACCGCGACGATCTGCCCGACCGTCGCCTCCTCGTTCAGCGCGGGCAGCACCACGCTGACGGTCGAGCCGCTCGCGCGCTTGGCGGCCAGCACCGTCCGCAACGGGCGGTCGGTCACGGACCAAGACCGCGTCCTCAGCCAGCGCTCGACTTCTTCCAGCACGGTCGACGGCTCCTCACTCCTGCTCGGACGACTTCGCCACGTCCTGCGGCACGGATCACATCATCCTGTGATCTGTCTCGCGGTTCGGACGACTCTCTCTCACTGTCCCGGCCTTCGGTTACAGTCTTGAACAACGCGGATGACCATCGCATGCCGGGGTCGCCGCGACTCACAATCGAATACCGCTCATCCAGAGGGGCAGAGGGACACGGCCCGATGAAGCCCCGGCAACCCTCCAGCCGGTCTCGTAGATCGCCCGGCGCGATCGTTTCCGCGAGGCTCCCGGCTAGGGAAGGTGCCAAATCCGTCTCACGGCGAGATGCGTCGTGAGGAAGATGAGGAGAAAGGGCCTCGCCTCCATGGCTGTGCAGACAGTTGCAAGCAGCACCGACTCCACCGTAGACCTCGGCCCCGCCGCGGCGCTGAGCTGCCGGGAGTGCGGTCACCGCGTGCCCCTCGGCCCGGTCTTCGCCTGCGAGGAGTGTTTCGGCCCGCTGGAGATCGCCTACGACTTCTCGGCCTACGACGCCGAGGAACTGCGCAAGAGGATCGAGGCGGGCCCCGCCAACATCTGGCGCTACGCCCCGCTGCTGCCCGTCCCCGCCGACGTGGCCGACAAGCCGAACATCAACCCGGGCTGGACCAAGCTCGTCCAGGCCGACCGCCTGGCCGCCGAACTCGGCGTCGACGCCGGCAAGCTGTTCGTCAAGGACGACTCCGGCAACCCGACCCACTCCTTCAAGGACCGGGTCGTCGCGCAGGCCCTGGAGGCCGCCCGCGCCTTCGGCTTCACCACCCTGTCCTGCTCCTCCACCGGCAACCTGGCCGGCGCCGTCGGCGCCGCCGCCGCCCGCGCCGGCTTCCGCTCCTGCGTGTTCATCCCGCACGACCTGGAACAGGGCAAGGTCGTCATGGCCGCCGTCTACGGCGGCGAACTCGTCGGCATCGAGGGCAACTACGACGACGTCAACCGCTTCTGCTCCGAACTGATCGGCGACCCGGCCGGCGAGGGCTGGGGCTTCGTCAACGTCAACCTGCGGCCGTACTACGCCGAGGGCTCCAAGACGCTGGCGTACGAGATCTGCGAGCAGCTCGGCTGGGAGCTGCCGGACCAGATCGTCGTCCCGATCGCCTCCGGCTCGCAGCTCACCAAGATCGACAAGGGCCTCCAGGAGCTGATCAAGCTCGGTCTGGTCGCGGACAAGCCGTACAAGATCTTCGGCGCCCAGGCCGAGGGCTGCTCGCCGGTGTCCACCGCCTACAAGGCCGGGCACGACGTGGTGCGGCCGCAGAAGCCGAACACCATCGCCAAGTCCCTGGCCATCGGCAACCCGGCCGACGGCCCCTACGTCCTGGACATCGCCCGGCGCACCGGCGGCGCGGTGGAGGACGTGACGGACGCGCAGGTGGTGGACGCGATCAAGCTGCTCGCCCGCACCGAGGGCATCTTCGCCGAGACGGCGGGCGGGGTGACGGTCGGCGTGACGAGGAAGCTGGTCGAGGCCGGCCTCCTCGACCCGGCGAAGACCACCGTCGTCCTCAACACCGGCGACGGCCTGAAGACCCTGGACGCGGTGGCGGGCACCGGCCTGACCGCGACCATCCGCCCGACCCTGGACTCCTTCCGAGAGGCTGGCCTCGCATCATGAGCGTGACCGTTCGCATCCCCACCATCCTGCGCACCTACACCGGCGGTCAGGCCGAGGTGAGCGCCGAGGGCGCGACCCTCGCCGACGTCATCGCCGACCTGGAGAAGCACCACACGGGCATCTCCGCGCGGGTCCTGGACGACCAGGGCAAGCTGCGCCGCTTCGTCAACGTCTACGTCAACGACGACGACGTCCGCTTCGAGCAGGGCCTTGAGACCGCCACCCCGGACGGCGCCGGCGTGTCGATCATCCCGGCGGTCGCCGGCGGCTGATCCGCGCCGGGATCCGCCCGGGCGATCCCGATTACCCGGTGTTCGCCGGACTGCCCCCTCCGTGAGAGAAACGGAGGGGGCAATTCTGTGTGATTGAGCGCGGTAGAGTTGGGGAACGCGCTCCTGATCCGTGGATCAGGAAGCCCCGTTTTCCTGCCGCACGACGATGAGAAGTAGCCAAAGTGTGCTCGCTTTTCGCGGCATTTGTCTTTTTTGTGTAGCCCGAGTTGACCTGAATCGGGCCGAATTCTCACCACATTCCGGACCGCTCCCGTCCAGAATTCTCGTCCGATTGACCTGTTGCGGACGGCAGTTGGACAGATACATTCAGCCGCGGTCGACGCGTTCCGGCGCACGCCCCCGTCCACGGGGAGTGAGGTCTGACCCGGATCCGCGAAGTGCGGATCTGTGCAAGGGCCAGTAATAGGGGAGTTAGGCATGGCTCAGGGCACCGTCAAGTGGTTCAACGCGGAGAAGGGGTACGGCTTCATCGCGGTCGACGGTGGTGCGGACGTCTTCGTCCACTACAGCGCGATCCAGATGGACGGCTACCGCTCGCTGGAAGAGGGTCAGCGGGTCGAGTTCGAGATCTCGCAGGGCCAGAAGGGTCCGCAGGCCGACATGGTCCGCGTGACGGCCTGAATCGCGCGGCCACCGCAAGCGTTCTTCGAGGGGCCCGCACCGCCATCGGCGGTGCGGGCCCCTCGGCGTGTGCGGGCGGGGGTGCGCCGGCGGCCGGGGCCGTGCGCCGGCGGCGTGGACGGCGGTGTGGACGGCGGTGTGTTCGCGGGGGGCGGAGCGGGGTGGCGGCGTCGTCGAAGGCGCTTGCACTCTCGGGGGTCGAGTGCTAATCATTGCGTTAGCACTCTGAAGGTGAGAGTGACAACGAGGACCGGGTCGGTGAGGCCCGCGGACCGGGTGGGGCAAGGAACCACGAGGTGCGCGAGCCGTCCGTCGCGGGCGCGGGCGCGGTCCGAAGGAATCACCCCCAGTCCTGGAGGGACCACTTCACATGGCCAAGATCATCGCGTTCGACGAGGAGGCGCGGCGAGGCCTCGAGCGCGGCATGAACCAGCTCGCGGACGCCGTCAAGGTGACCCTCGGCCCCAAGGGCCGCAACGTCGTCCTCGAGAAGAAGTGGGGCGCTCCCACGATCACCAACGACGGTGTCTCCATCGCCAAGGAGATCGAGCTCGAGGACCCGTACGAGAAGATCGGCGCCGAGCTGGTCAAGGAAGTCGCCAAGAAGACGGACGACGTCGCCGGCGACGGTACGACCACCGCCACCGTCCTCGCCCAGGCGCTGGTCCGCGAGGGCCTGCGCAACGTGGCCGCCGGCGCCAACCCGATGGCCCTCAAGCGCGGTATCGAGAAGGCCGTCGAGGCCGTCTCCGCCGCCCTGCTCGACCAGGCCAAGGAGGTCGAGACCAAGGAGCAGATCGCCTCCACCGCCTCCATCTCCGCCGCCGACACCCAGATCGGCGAGCTGATCGCCGAGGCCATGGACAAGGTCGGCAAGGAAGGCGTCATCACCGTCGAGGAGTCGCAGACCTTCGGTCTGGAGCTCGAGCTCACCGAGGGCATGCGCTTCGACAAGGGCTACATCTCCGCCTACTTCGCGACCGACATGGAGCGCATGGAGGCGGTGCTGGAGGACCCGTACATCCTCATCGCCAACTCCAAGATCTCCTCGGTCAAGGACCTGCTCCCGCTGCTGGAGAAGGTCATGCAGTCGGGCAAGCCGCTGCTGATCATCGCCGAGGACGTCGAGGGCGAGGCCCTGTCGACCCTGGTCGTGAACAAGATCCGCGGCACCTTCAAGTCCGTCGCCGTCAAGGCCCCGGGCTTCGGCGACCGCCGCAAGGCCATGCTCGGCGACATCGCCATCCTCACGGGCGGCGAGGTCATCTCCGAGGAGGTCGGCCTCAAGCTGGAGAACGCCACCGTCGACCTGCTGGGCAAGGCCCGCAAGGTGGTCATCACCAAGGACGAGACCACCATCGTCGACGGCGCCGGCTCCTCGGAGCAGGTGGGCGGCCGGGTGAACCAGATCCGCGCCGAGATCGAGAACAGCGACTCCGACTACGACCGCGAGAAGCTCCAGGAGCGCCTGGCGAAGCTCGCCGGCGGTGTCGCGGTCATCAAGGCCGGCGCCGCCACCGAGGTGGAGCTCAAGGAGCGCAAGCACCGCATCGAGGACGCCGTGCGCAACGCCAAGGCGGCCGTCGAGGAGGGCATCGTCGCCGGTGGCGGCGTGGCCCTGCTCCAGGCCACCCAGGTGTTCGAGAAGCTGGAGCTGGAGGGCGACGAGGCCACCGGTGCCGCCGCCGTCAAGCTGGCGCTCGAGGCCCCGCTGAAGCAGATCGCCGTCAACGCCGGCCTCGAAGGCGGTGTCGTGGTGGAGAAGGTGCGCAACCTGACCCCGGGCCACGGCCTGAACGCCGCGACCGGCGAGTACGTCGACCTGGTCGCCGAGGGCATCATCGACCCGGCCAAGGTGACGCGCTCCGCGCTGCAGAACGCCGCGTCGATCGCCGCGCTGTTCCTCACCACCGAGGCCGTCATCGCCGACAAGCCGGAGAAGGCCGCCGCGCCGGCCGGCGGCGGCATGCCGGGCGGTGACATGGACTTCTGATCCTCACCGAGGATCGGACCCGTCCGTCGCACCCCGAGGGCGGCGTCCCCTGTCGAACACGACAGGGGACGCCGCCCTCGGGCGTGTTCCGGGTCACTTCGCGGCGGGAGCGGAATACCGGGGCGCGCGGCGGTGTCAGACTCCATGCGCATGCACATACCACTGGGTATCACGTCTCGCACAGGAGCCCCCACATGAGCGTCACCACCGAGTCCGCCCCCGGTCCCGCCTCCGAGCCGGCCTCCCGCGCGGCCCGCGTCCTGGCCCGGCCGATCACGCTGAACGGCCTGACCGTCCCGAACCGGATCGCGATGGCGCCGATGACCCGCATGTTCTCCCCGGGCGGCGTCCCCGGCGAGGACGTGCTGTCGTACTACGCCCGCCGGGCCGCCGCCGGCGTGGGCCTGATCATCACCGAGGGCACCTACGTGGGCCACGACTCAGCCGGTGAGAGCAGCCGGGTGCCGCGGTTCCACGGCGACGAGCAGCTGGCCGGGTGGGCGAAGGTCGCCGACGCCGTGCACGCGGCGGGCGGCACGATCGTGCCGCAGCTGTGGCACATCGGCATGGTCCGCAAGCCGGGCCGGCCGCCGTTCGCGGACGCCCCGCCCCTCGGCCCGTCCGGGCTGCGCATCGACGGCGCCGAGGGCGGCGGCCGGGCGATGACGGGGCAGGACATCGACGACGTCATCGCCGCGTTCGCCGAGTCGGCCGCCGCGGCGGAGCGCATCGGCTTCGACGGCGTGGAGATCCACGGCGCCCACGGGTACCTGCTCGACCAGTTCCTGTGGGCCGGCACCAACCGCCGCACCGACGCCTACGGCGGCGACCCGGTGGCGCGCACCAAGTTCGTCGCGGAACTCGTGGCGGCGGTCCGCGCGGCCGTCTCGCCCGGCTTCCCGGTCATCTTCCGCTACTCGCAGTGGAAGCAGGACGCCTACGACGCGCGGCTCGCCGAGACGCCCGCGGAGCTGGAGGCCGTTCTGACGCCGATCGCGGAGGCCGGGGTGGACGTCTTCCACGCCTCCACCCGCCGCTACTGGCTGCCCGAGTTCAAGGGCTCCGACCTCAACCTCGCGGGCTGGACGAAGAAGATCACCGGCAAGCAGGTCATCACGGTCGGCTCGGTCGGTCTGGACGGCGACTTCGTCAAGGCGTTCCAGGGCGAGGGCGCCGCCGTCGGCAGCCTGGACAACCTGCTGGACCGCCTGGAGCGCGACGAGTTCGACATGGTCGCGGTGGGCCGCGCCCTGCTCCAGGACCCGGAGTGGGCGGCGAAGGTCCTCGCGGACCGCGTCGACGCCCTGACACCCTACGACGCGTCCTCGCTCACGACCCTGAGCTGAGCGACCACGGGGGCCGGGCGACAACGACGGCGACGGCGGCCGCCCCGGCCCGGCTCGGCCTCCGGCCCGGCTCGGCCTCCGGCCCGGCTCGGCCTCCGGCCCGGCTCGGCCTCCGGCCCCGCCCGACCCCCGGCCCGCCCGCCTGCCCGGCCTGCTCGCCCGGCCCGTTCGGGCCGCCTCGCTCGGCTGCCTGGCCTGCCTGGCCTGCCTGGCCTGCCCGGCTCGCGCGGCCCGGCCTGCCCGCTCGGCCCGGCTTGCCTGTCCGCCCCGGCCCGAACGGCCCGCCCCGGCCCGTCCGGCCCCGCCCGCCTGCCCGCCCCCCGGCCCGCTTATCCGGCCCGCTCGGCCCGCTCGGCCCGGCCCCCGGCCCGGGCAGCTCGGCCCCGTCCGCACGGCCCGTTCGAGCCGCCCCTCCCGGCTGCCCGGCCGGACCGCCCCTCCCGGCTGCCCGGCCGGACCGCCCCTCCCGGCTGCCCGGCCGGGCCGCCCCGGGGGCCTTCCCGGCGTACGTCCTGCGCCGGTTCGGCCGGAGCATTTCGCTTGCTTAAGTCAATCAACGCCAATTATGGTTGCTTGAGTCAAGTACCCCTGCGCTCGACGGAGACGTCCCCATGTCCGACGCCCCTGCCCGGCCCACCGCGGTCGAGGCCCCGCCCAGACCCCAGGCGATCGTGGCCGTGCTGGCCTTCGGCGGCATCGTGGTCTCGCTGATGCAGACCCTGGTCATCCCGATCGTCGCGGAGCTGCCCGCGCTCCTTCACGCCTCGGCGTCGGACACCGCCTGGGTCGTCACCGCCACGCTGCTCGCCGCCGCCGTCGCCACCCCGGTCATGGGCCGCCTCGGCGACATGTACGGCAAGCGCCGCATGCTCCTGGTCAGCCTCGCCATGCTGGTGATCGGCTCGGTCACCGCCGCGCTCAGCGACACCGTCGTGCCGATGATCGTCGGCCGCGCCCTCCAGGGCCTCGCCTCCGGCGTCATCCCCCTCGGCATCAGCATCATGCGCGACGAACTGCCCGCCGAGCGCCTGGGCTCGGCGACCGCGATGATGAGCGCCTCGCTCGGCGTCGGCGGCGCGCTCGGTCTGCCCGCCGCCGCGGTCATCGCCGAGAACTTCGACTGGCACGTGCTGTTCTGGGCCTCCGGCGCCCTGGGCGTCGTCGCGGCGGTGCTGGTGCTGCTCCTGGTGCCGGAGTCGCGGGTGCGCTCGGGCGGCCGGTTCGACGCGGTGGGCGCGATCGGCATGGCGGCGGGCCTGATGTGCCTGCTGCTGGCCATCTCCAAGGGCGCCGACTGGGGCTGGAGCAGCGCCACCACCCTCGGCCTGTTCGCCGCCGCGGTCCTCGTCCTGCTCGCCTGGGGCGTCTTCGAGCTGCGCGTCCGGGAACCCCTCGTGGACCTGCGCACCACCGCCCGCCGCCAGGTGCTGGTGACCAACCTCGCCTCGGTCGCGATCGGCTTCGCGATGTTCTCGATGTCCCTGGCCATCCCGCAGCTGCTCCAGCTGCCCGTCGCGAGCGGCTACGGCCTCGGCCGGTCCCTGCTCGTCTCCGGCCTGGTCATGGCGCCCTCCGGACTGGTGATGATGGCCGTGGCGCCGATCTCCGCGGCCGTCTCGCGCACCCGCGGCCCCAAGGTGACGCTGATGATCGGCGCGCTGATCGTCGCCGCCGGCTACGGCCTCAACATCGCCCTCATGGACCAGGTCTGGCACTTCGTGCTGGCGTCCTCGGTCATCGGCGCCGGCATCGGCTTCACCTACGGCGCGATGCCCACCCTGATCATGGGCGCGGTGCCCGCCTCCGAGACCGGCGCCGCCAACAGCCTCAACACGCTGATGCGCTCCATCGGCACCTCCAGCGCCAGCGCCGTGGCCGGCGTGGTCCTCGCCCACATGACCACCCGGCTCGGCCCCGCCGTGCTGCCCTCGGAGAACGGCTTCCGCACCGTCCTCGCCCTCGGCGCGGGCGCCGCGCTGCTCGGTTTCGTCGTCGCCTCGTTCATCCCGGGCCGGCGCACCGCCGCCCCCACCGCGCCGCCCGCCGCCGCGGACGACCGGGAGACGCCCGCGGTGCAGGCGTGACGCGCGGGGCGCGGGCGTAGCGCCCGGGGCGCGGGCGTCATAACGCCCCGCTCCGGCGGTTACATGTTCCCGAGCGGCTCGATGTCGACGCGCACCGGGTTGCCCCAGACCCGGACGACCTCGTAGTCGGTGAACTCGTGCACCAGCCGGTAGGCGATCGCGGCGCGCGGCGCCCGGCGCTGGGCGGCGATGAACAGCTCGGCCTCGCGCCGGTCCCGGCGCGGGGTCCCGCACAGCTGCCACTCCCGCCCGTTCCACAGCTCCGGCAGCCAGCGCTGCTGGGGCTGCGGCCGGTCCTCGCGCACCCCGTAGCGGGACGGCACGGCGGCGGGGCCGGCGCCCGGCCGGCCGGAGGACGAGCCGTCCACCTCCAGCCGGCGGGCGGCGCGCCGCCGCGTCTCGCACAGCAGGCACAGATCCGGGGCGGCGGTGTCCACCGGCCCGTTCGGGTGCTCGGGGCAGCGGGTGGCCGCGGCGGCCGTGGTGACGCTCTCCTCCAGCAGGTCCAGGGCGCGCCGCAGATCGCCCTTCACCTCGTGCAGTCTGGCGTCGGGCGTGTCGGCGGACAGCGCCTCGCCGTGCTCGCCGAGGAGCCGGAGGGCACGTCCGAGAGCGGTGAGCTGGGCGTGGTTCATGGTCCCCCCAGCGTAGGCCCGCCGAAGCGCCGGGCGCCCCGGCACGGGGCCGCCCGGGCGCCGGGCGCCCGCGTCACTCCCGCGCCCGGCCGAGGGCGGTGCGCAGCCGGCCGGCGGAGTCGGCCAGCAGCCGGCCGGCGGTCGGCGCGTCGACGCCGGCCAGCAGGATCAGGATCGCGTTCTTCACCTCGCCGTTCGCGGCGGTGAGCGCGCGCTCGATCTCCTCGTCCGGAGCGCCGGTCGCCAGGGCGACGATCCGGCGGGAGCGGGCGCGCAGCTTCTCGTTCGAGGCGCGCACGTCGACCATCAGGTTCCCGTACGTCTTGCCCAGACGGATCATCGTCAGCGTCGAGATCATGTTGAGGACCAGCTTCTGCGCGGTGCCGGCCTTCAGCCGGGTCGAGCCGGTCAGCAGCTCGGGGCCGACCACCACCTCGATGCCGTGCTCGGCGGCGGCGGCCAGCGCGCTGCCCGCGTTGCAGGACAGGCCCACGGTCAGCGCGCCCACCCGGCGGGCGTGCTCGACCGCGCCGACGGCGTAGGGGGTGCGGCCCGAGGCGGAGACGCCGACCACCGTGTCGTCGGGGGTGAGCTTCAGCGCGTCCAGCGCCTCCACGGCCAGCGCGCGGGAGTCCTCCGCCCCCTCCACCGAGGTCACCATCGCCTGCGGGCCGCCCGCGATCAGGCCGACGACCTGCGCGGGGTCGGTGTTGAAGGTCGGCGGGCACTCGGAGGCGTCCAGCACGCCGAGCCGTCCGGCGGTGCCCGCGCCCGCGTAGATCAGCCGGCCGCCGCGCGCCATCCGCTCGGTCACCGCGTCGATCGCGGCGGCGATCTGCGGCAGCCGCTCGGCCACGGCGCGCGGCACGGTGGTGTCCTCGGCGTTCATCAGCCGGGCGATCTCCAGGGTGGGCAGCCGGTCGATCTCGGCCAGCTCGGGCCGGAACGCCTCGGTCGTCAGCGTCTCCAGCTCGGTGCGCAGCTCACGGAAGTGGGGCGTGGAGGTCATGAGGGACGGCTCTCTTCGTACGGTGGCGATGCGGTACGGATCGCGGGTGCGGGTGCGGGTGCGAGGGTGAAAGGCGGGTGCGGGGCGAGGGCGGGTGCGGGGTGTTCAGGTGGGGGCGGGGGCGTGCGGGTGCTGGTGCCCGTACCAGCACCGGTATAGGGAGGGGGACAGCGCTTTCCCTCCGGACGGCGCTCGCCCGGAGAGCCGGAGAGCCGGAGACACGGAGGACCGGAGCCCCGCAGGGCGGTGCGCCCCGGACCGTCCGGGGCGCCGGGGCGCACCGCCCCGGCGGCGGGCGCTACGCGCGCCGGTCCCCGCCCCGTGGGCTGTGCCGGTGGGCCAGTGCCTCGTACGACGCCGCTAGGGCCGGCGCCGCCGTCTCGTAGGTGCGTTGCGCCACGCCCACGAACAGACAGTCCACGACCAGGAGTTGGCCGGTGCGGGAAGACATCGCGGCCGGGCGCAGCTCGCTCTCGCGGGCGGTGGAGGTGGTCAGGACGTGGTCGGCGTACTGGGTGACGGGCGCGTCGGGGCGGCCGGTGATCGCGACGGTGGTCGCGCCCCGGTCGAAGGCGACCCGCAGCGGCTCGATCACGTCACCGGTCGAACCCGAATGGGTGATCGCGATCGCCACGTCGCCCGCGTGCAGCTGCACCGCGTTGGTGACGGCGAGGTGCGGGTCGCTGTGCGCGTGCGCTATCAGCCCTATCCGCAGCAGCTTCTGGGTGAGGTCCTGGGCGACCAGGCCGGAGGCGCCGATGCCGTACACGTCGGTGCGCCGGGCGCCGGCCAGCGCGGCGACGGCCGCGCCGAGCTGGACGGTGTCGAGGCCGGCGGCGGTGTCGGCGAGGGTCTGCTGCTCGTCGTAGGCGAGTTTGGCGACGACGTCGGCGATGGGGTCGTCCACCGCGATGTCCGTCGTGATGGCGGGCGCGCGCCCGGACTGCTGCTGGGCGGCCAGTCCCGCCAGGGCGAGGCGCAGGTCGCGGTAGCCCGGATAGCCGAGCAGGCGGGCGGTGCGCACGACGGTCGCCTCGCTGGTGCCGGTCAGCTCGGCGAGGCCGGTGACGGTGAGGGCGGCGCAGCCGGCCGGGTCGTTCGCCACGGCCTCGGCGACGCGCTGCATGGACCGGGTCATGGAGGGCGCGAGCGTGCGCACCTTGGCCGCGAGGGCGGCGGGCGCGGGCGGTGCGGCGCCCGGAGCGCCCCTGGTGCCCGAGCCTGCGAAACTTTCCTTCACGTCGTGGGTCACACCCTGAAAGATATTTTCCGTGCGGAGGTGTGGTCAAGAGGTGCGCACAATGGAGGCATGGCAGACCCCATCAGCCCGCTGGAGCAGGCTCTGCACGCCGCGCGTGCCCTGGTGCTCGCCGACCTGGTCGCGGGCGAGGTCGCGAAGGCGGACGTCGTCTCGCTCGTGGAGGACTCCGTCGCCCAGCGCCGCTGGTGGGTGGAGCAGTGGCCGGACGGCGCGCGGTACGTGGCCGGACTGGTCGCGCAGGACGTGCAGGACGCGCTCCTGGAGCGGTACGGCCGCTGGCCGCTGTGCCCGGTGTGCGGCTACGGCGACCCGCACGCGCTGGACGTGGAGCCGGAACTCGGCCCCGACCCGCACTGGGTGTGCGCCCAGGCGGGTGTGAAGGTCGCCCCGGTGGGCGCCCTGGCCCGGGCGCTGGGCGGAACGGCCTCCTCGTGACGCTCTACGTCGACCCGGCGAGCTGGCCGGGCCACGGCCGCCTGTGGTCGCACCTCGTCAGCGACGTCTCCTACGCCGAACTGCACGTGTTCGCCGCCGACTTGGGCCTGCCCCGGCGCGCCTTCGACCGCGACCACTACGACCTGCCCGCGCACCGCTACCCGGACGCGGTGGCGGCGGGCGCGGTCGAGGTCAGCAGCCGCGAGGTGGTGCGGCTGCTGCACGCGGCCGGCCTGCGCCGCCGCAAACGGCGCGTCCGGGACATCCCCCGGGACATCCTCGGCGAGAGGCCCTAGGGTCTCTCGCGTGCGTCCCTAGGGCCGCAGCTCGTAGGCGAACAGCTCGTCCACGTCGGCCACCTGGACGAAGCCGGCCCGGGCGACCACCCGCTGGGAGGGGATGTTGGCCCGCTCGACCGTCGCGAACAGGGCGCGTACGTCGTCGCGGGCCAGCGCCCACGCCGACAGGGCGCGCACCGCCTCGGTGGCGTAGCCCAGGCCGCGGGCCGACTCGGCGAGGTCGTAGCCGATCTCGGCGCGGCCGTCCTCGTCGGGTGCGCCGTGGAAGCCGATCGCGCCGACCGCGCGCCCGTCCTCGCGCCGTACCAGCGCGAACATGCCCCACTCGGGCCGGTGCACTCCGCTCTCGTACGCCTTCACGGTCATCCCGGCTGCCTCGCGCGTGCCGGTGAAGGGGCCGCCGGCCGCCCACCGGAAGCCGCCGTCGCCGCCGACGGCCAGGTCCCGGGCGGCGGCCGGGGTGACGCCCTCCAGGGTGAGGCGTTCGGCGGGCAGGGCGAGGGTGTTGCTCCAGCGCCACTCGGCGACCGGCGCGCGGCCGGGCAGCTCACCGCGGCCGGTGGCCCACAGCAGCGTCGGCCAGGGGCTCTCACCCGGTTGGACGTGCGGGAAGATACGGGTCAGGACGCCCTCGCACAGGTCGGCGGAGGGTGCGTGGGCCAGGCCGAGGCCGGTGGCGATGTCGTGGGTGTGCAGCAGCACCTCGGCGACGCCCATGGCGGCGAAGCCCTCGCGGTCGGCGCTGCGGAAGGGGAAGGGGTGGAAGGCCCGGACGCCGGGCGGGGTGGTGCGGACGGCGGCGGCGAGCAGCGCGCCGGTCGTCCCGATCACGTCGAGGACGTCGGCGTTGCCGGTGCACTCGTCGAGACTGATGCGGAAGGGGGCGTAGGCGTTCTGGGCGCGGCCGGCCAACTGCCCGGCGTAGGCGATGAGATCGCTCGCGATGTGCTCGGCGGTGCGCCGGCAGTCCCACTCCAGCCGCCCGGCCCGGGTGCCCGCCCAGTCCCGGTCCACGGCCGTCCGCAGCACCGCCACGGCGTCCGCGACGGCCCGCTCCACCTGTTCCCCGCCCCATGTCTCCATGGGGCGCAGGGTAGGCGGTGCGCGGGTGCTACCGCGAAAGCATTTCCAGTTCGGCGGTGAGGTTGTAGCGGGCCGTCGCCTCCCAGTGGCGTTCGCCGTAGGGGGTGCGGAACAGGCGGGGCAGGGCGAGGAGTTGGCGCAGCACGTCGGACCGGCCCGTGCGGAAGAGGTCGCTGGGGACGAAGTGGTACTCCTCGCGTACGCCCGCGGTGTAGGCGGCGTACGCGGACGGCGGCGCGGCGAGGATCGCGAGGTCGGCGTCGCTGAGGACCCGGCCGTCGCGGTCGTCGCCGGAAGGGTCGTGGGTGACGGTGAGCCGGACCAGCCGGGCCACCTCGGCGGTCGTGCCGGCCGGCACCCCGGCCTCGGGCAGCGCGCGTTCGGCGAGCCGGGCGGAGCGCTCCTCGTTCTCCGAGCGGTCGGGCAGGTAGACGGCGTCGTGGAACCAGGCGGCCAGCCGCACCGTGTCCGGGTCGGCGGCGTACTCCGCCAGCACGTCGACGTGGTCGAGCACGGCGGTGAGGTGGGTGAGCGTGTGGTAGTGCCGCTGCGGTTCCTGCCAGCGGCGCAGCAGGTCGTCGGCGTAGGGCGCCGGGTCGGGGCCGCCGCCGGGGCCGCGGGCGTTGTCGAGGGCGCGGGCGAACCGGGCCCGGAGGGTGTCGAGATCCGCGTGATCGGCCATGCCCCCATTCTCCCGTCGCCCCCGCCCGCAGGGGCGGCGAGGCCCGGGGGTCTTTCGTTCGGATCGGCCGCGATCGGGACGGGAGGCCCTAGCGTGGACGCCATGACTTCTCTCGACGTGCAGGAGACGACGGACCCCGAACTGCCCGGGCGGCTGCTGGTCGTGGAGCGGGACGCGCTGCTCCCGTTGCTGCGGTCGCGGCCGGCGGCGGACTTCGCGCGGCCGGCCGCCGCGTGTCCGGGGTGGACGGTGCGGGACGTGCTCGCGCACTGTTCCTCGGCGCTGACGCGGGTGGTGGAGAACCGGTTCGAGAAGGGCGTGTTCTCGCCCGAGTCCAACGACCGGGACATCGCCGAGCGGGCCGACTGGCCGAACGGGCGGGTGCTGGACGAGCTGGAGCGCGGGATGACCGAGGCGGGCGAGGTGATCGCGAGGAGCGGCGGGGCGCTGGACGTGCTCGCGCTGGGCGAGTGGGTGCACGCGGGCGACGTGCGCGACGCGCTCGGGGAGCCGGGGGCGTACGCCGGCGCCGGGCTGGTGTACGCGCTGCCGCTGCTCGCCCGGTTCAGCCGGGAGCGGGGCCGGCGGCCGGTGCACGCCGATCTGGACGACGTGGACGAGCCGCTGCGGCTCGGCGACGTGAGCGGCGAGCGGCCCCCGGCCCGGTACATCGGCGACGCCGCCACCCTCGTACGGCTGTGCGCGGGCCGTCCGCTGCCCGCGGCCGGGTACGAGCTGGCGGGCGCCGAGGCGGGGGAGCTGAACATCTTCGGCTGACCTGCGTCCCCACGCGGGAGCCTCCTCGGCGTACCCTGATATTGGACTAGACCTGTCAGCCCCAGGGGAAACCGAGGAAAGGGGTCCCATGAGCATGCGTGCAGTCCTGGAGGTGATCGCCCTCGACACCGAGGACGCCGTCGCCGCCCAGGCCGGAGGCGCGGACCGCCTTGAGCTGGTCACCGACATGGCGGCCGACGGGCTCACCCCGTCGGCCTCGACCGTGGCCGCGATCCGCGCCGCCGTCGACATCCCGCTGCGCGTGATGGTGCGGCTCGCGGACGGGTTCGCCGCGGGCGGCGCCGGGGGCGTGGACAGGCTGGCCGGGGCCGTGGGCGAACTGCGGGCGGCGGGGGCCGAGGAGTTCGTCCTCGGGTTCCTCGACGCGGACGGCGCGGCGGACCTGGTGGCCGTGGAACGGGTGGTGGACGCGCTCGACGGCTGCCGGTGGACCTTCCACCGGGCCATCGACCGGGCCGCCGACCGGGACGCCCTGCGCAAGCAGCTGGACGGGCTGCCGGGCCTGGACACCTATCTGACGGCGGGCGCGGCCGGCGGCGTCGACGACGGACTGCCCACCCTCCTGGCCGAGGCGGCCCGCGGCGGAGAGCCCGGCTACGCGCCGCGGATCATGGTCGGCGGCGGGCTGCGCCTCGACCACGTGCCGGCGCTGCGCTCGGCCGGCATCGACGCCTTCCACATCGGCGGCGCGGCCCGCCCGGTCGGCTGGGCCGGCCCGGTCTCCACCGACGCGGTCGCCCAGTGGCGCGCGGTCCTGAACGGCGAACCGGCCCACACCTTGGCCGTCTGACCGCCCCGACCACCCCGACCCCGGGGGCCGCCTCCGTCCCCAGCAGGCGGCCCTCGGGGGGCGTCGGATCAGGTCAGCTGGGCCGGGAGGGGGGTCGTGTGGGTGACGATCAGGCCGGAGACGGCTCGGGTCAGGGAGACGTAGAGGCGGCGCAGGCCGGTGCGTTCGTCGGGCTCGCCGTCGACCACGGCCCGCGGTTCGTCCAGGACGACGTAGTCGTACTCCAGGCCCTTGGCGAGCGAGGCCGGGACCAGGGTGAGCCGGGTCTCGGCCGTCGTCTCCTGACCGGGCGACAGATACGTCAGCCCCGCCGCCGTCAGCGCCCCGGCCAGGGCGGGCACCCGGGCGTCGGCGGCGATCAGACCGGTCGAGCCCTCGTGCCGCAGCAGCTCGGCGCAGGCCGCCACCACGTCCGCGTCGCTCTCACTCGTCCGTACCTCGAAGAAGCCGGGGTTCTCCCGGACCGAGGCGACCGGGGTCAGGTCCGGGGCGATGTGCGGCAGCAGCCGGGAGGCGTAGGCGATCACGTCCGTCGGGACGCGGAAACCGGCGGTCAGCTCCTCGATGACGCCCTCGCCCTTGCCCAGGTGCGCCAGCGCCTCCTGCCACGTCCGGGTCGCCCACGGCGTGGTGCCCTGCGCGAGGTCGCCCAGCACGGTCGCCGAACCGGTGGTGCAGCGCCGCCCGACCGCCCGGTACTGCATGGGGGAGAGGTCCTGCGCCTCGTCCAGCACCACGTGCCCGAGCGAGTGCGTGCGCTCGACCAGGTCGGTGGCCTCGTCGATCAGCACCGCGTCCGCCGCCGACCACCTGGCCGCCTTCACCGACCGCACCGGCCGGTCCCACAGGATCGTCGCCCGCTCCTCCTCGGTGAGGACGCCCTCGGCGTGCGCGGCCAGGAACTCCGCGTCGGTCAGCAGCCGCAGCACCAGCTTCGCCGGGTCGACCGGCGGCCAGATCGCCTTGACGGCCGCCTTCACCGCAGCGTTGCGGGCGACCGCGTCCTGCACCCGGTCGTCCGGCGCCTCGCCGGCCCGCTCCATCTGCACCAGCACGGCGTGCGCGATGCGCTGCGGCAGCGCCTCGCGGGCCGCGCCGTAGCGGATGCCCCGGTCCAGCAACTCCCGGACGATCTCCTCCAGTTCGTACGCCGGCACCCGCCAGCGGCGTGAGCCGCGCACCACCACGACCGGCTCGGCGGGCATCGTCACGTGCGCGTACACCGCCCGCCGCAGCACCTGGGCCATCCGCGCGTCGCCCTTGACGACCGCCGCGGCCGCCTCGTCCGCCCCGCGCACCTCCACGTGCGCCACCAGGTCGTCCACCGTCGCCTGCCGCACGGTCAGCTCGCCCAGCGCCGGGAGCACCTGCTCGATGTAGTGCAGGAAGGACTTGTTCGGCCCGATGACCAGGGTGCCCGTGCGGGCCAGCCGCTCGCGGTGCGCGTACAGCAGGTAGGCGACCCGGTGCAGGCCGACGGCGGTCTTCCCGGTGCCGGGGCCGCCCTGCACGCAGACGGTGCCGGTGAGGCCGGAGCGCACGATCTCGTCCTGTTCGGGCTGGATGGTCGCCACGATGTCGCGCATCGGGCCCACGCGCGGGCGCTCGATCTCCTGCTGGAGCAGCTTGCTGGTGGCGGCCGCCTCGGCCGGGTCGGACAGGTGCTCGTCCTCGTACGCGCTCAGGTCGCCGCCGGTGTAGCCGAAGCGGCGGCGCAGCCCGACGTCCATCGGGTCCTTCTTGGAGGCGCGGTAGAACGGCTGCGAGACCGGTGCGCGCCAGTCGATGACCATGGGGTCGCCGTCGGCGTCATGCACGTGCCGCCGCCCGATGTGCAGTGTCTGGTAAGCGGCCTCCGGCCGCGGGCGCTCCCCGCCCGCGCCCTCCGCCCGGTCCGCGCCCGGTGCGTGCAGGTAGTCGAGGCGGCCGAAGAACAGCGGGGTGCCGCTGAGGTCGGCCAGCGCCTTGATCCGGTCCTCGATCTGGCGGGCGAGCACCTCGGCGTTGACCCAGTTGGCGGTGACGTCGCGGATGTCGAGGGACTCGACGTCCTCGCGCATGGCCCGCAGCGCGGAGCGGGAGGCGGCGAGGTGCGACCGCTCGCGCGCCAGCGGGTCGTCGGCGGTCGGGTCGTCGGAGGCCGGGGCGTGGGCGGTCGGGGCGTCGGCGGGCGTGGACAAGGAAGTGCCTCCGGGGGCCTACGGGACGGGCGGCGGGGCCGGGTGCGGCGGCGCCGTGCGGCTGCGGGGTCTGCCGTCCGGTTTCCGTCCGGACGACGGCGCTCCGTGGAGGGAGGCGGGCAAGAGCGGAGATTCTAGATGGTCGCGGGGAGCGGAGGCCAACCGTTTTACGCCCGCCCCCGCGCGCCGACCGGCAGGCCACCCCGTCCGGCCCCTAGGGGCTGTCACCCGCCCGGCCTAAGGGGTGCGGTCCCTCCAGAGGGGTACGCGGCACAGGTCGAGGTCGGCGCCGCGGGGGACGCCCGCCTCACCTGCCCGGATCCATCCTTGAGTCATGAGCGCAGCAACCATGAGCGCAGCAACCCTCCACCCGGCACCCCCTGCCCGCCCCTCCGGCGCCACGGCCGTCCGGGGCAGCCACCACCACCGCCTCGGCGACCTCCTGCACGCCGTGAAGGTGTACGCGGGCGCCGCGTTCGACGTGGTCATCCTCGGCGAGTACGGCGAGGAAGCGGGCGTACGGCACAAATGACCGACTAGGGTCACCCCGTGACGAAACGGACGGTGGCCCTCCGCTCGCACCCCGCGACCCCCTTCGCCCTGCTCGCCGTCTCCCTCCTCGCCCTCGGGACCCTGTTCGCGCTGCTGCGCGTGCCGATGCCCGACGCGGTGGTCTACCGCGCCGAGGGCGCCTCCGTCCTGCACGGCCGCGACCTGTACGGCTTCACCGTCACCGAGGGCCGGCTGCCCGCGACGTACCCGCCGTTCGCCGCGCTGCTGTTCGTACCGGCCGCGCTGCTGCCCGTCCCCGCGGCGAAGCTGGCGTTCTGCGCGGTCAACGTGCTGCTGCTGGCCTGGCTGGTGCGGCTCTCCGCCCGCCTAGCGGGCCGCCGGGCCGGTCCGCCCCTGGTGTGCGCGGCGACGGCGCTCGCGCTCTGGCTCGAACCGGTCTTCCAGACCTTCGGCTACGGCCAGATCAACCTCGCCCTGGCCTGCCTGGTCCTGTGGGACCTCACCCGGCCGCCCGGCGCGCGCGGCCGGGGCGCGGCGATCGGCGTGGCGACCGGCATCAAGCTCACGCCGGGCCTCTTCGTCGTCCTCCTGCTGCTGCGCGGGCGCGGCCGCGAGGCGGCGACGGCCACGGCCGCGTTCGCCGCCACCGTCGCCCTGGGCGGCCTCGTGCTCCCGGCGGCGAGCGTGGAGTACTGGACCCAGCTCTTCTTCCGCACCGACCGGGTGGGCAAGACCTGGATCATCGACAACCAGTCGCTCCAGGGCCTGGTCGCCCGCGTCCTGCACGACCCGGCGCCGGGCGCGGCCTGGCTGCTGCCGGCGCTCGCCGCGGCGGCCGTGGGGCTGTGGGCGGCGCGCCGGGCGCCGGACGAGCGGTGGGGCGTCCTGCTGACCGCCCTGACCGCCCTCCTCGTCTCGCCGATCAGCTGGTCGCACCACTGGGTGTGGTGCGTGCCGCTGATCGCCGTGCTGCTGGCCGAGGGCCGCCGCGTCTGGGCCGCCGTCGCCCTGGTCTGCTTCGCCGCCCGCACCATGTGGCTGGTGCCCCGCGGCGGCGACGGCGACCTCCACCTGACCTGGTGGCAACAGCCCCTGGCCTCCCCCTACCCGCTCCTCGCGCTGGCCCTGCTGGCGGCCGCGGCCGTCGCGCCGGGCGGGCGGCGGACGGCGGCGGAGCCGGTCAGGCTTCCCCGGCCAGCAGCTCGTCAGCGTCCATGATCCGGTAGGCGTAGCCCTGTTCGGCCAGGAAGCGCTGGCGGTGGGCGGCGAAGTCCTGGTCGATGGTGTCGCGGGCGACCACCGAGTAGAAGTGCGCCTGGTGGCCGTCGGCCTTGGGGCGCAGCACCCGGCCGAGCCGCTGGGCCTCCTCCTGGCGGGAGCCGAAGGTGCCCGAGACCTGGACGGCGACGGTGGCCTCCGGCAGGTCGATGGAGAAGTTGGCGACCTTGGAGACCACCAGCACGTTGATCTCGCCCTCGCGGAAGGCGTCGAACAGCTTCTCGCGCTGGGCGTTGGACGTCTCGCCCTTGATGACGGGGGCGTCCAGGTGCTCGCCGAGTTCGTCGAGCTGGTCGATGTACTGGCCGATGACGAGGATCTGCTGCCCGGCGAAGCGGCGCACGATCGCCTCGGTGACCTTCCGCTTGGTCGCGGTGGTCGCGCAGAAGCGGTACTTCTCCTCGGTCTCGGCGGTGGCGTAGGCCAGGCGCTCGGCGTCGGTGAGGTTGACCCGGACCTCCACGCAGTCGGCGGGCGCGATGTAGCCCTGCGCCTCGATCTCCTTCCACGGCGCGTCGAACCGCTTCGGCCCGATCAGCGAGAACACGTCGGACTCGCGGCCGTCCTCGCGCACCAGGGTCGCGGTCAGGCCGAGCCGGCGGCGGGCCTGGAGGTCGGCGGTGAACTTGAAGACCGGCGCGGGCAGCAGGTGCACCTCGTCGTAGACGATCAGGCCCCAGTCGCGGGAGTCGAACAGCTCCAGGTGCGGGTAGACGCCCTTGCGGCGGGTGGTGAGCACCTGGTAGGTGGCGATGGTGACGGGCCGGATCTCCTTCTTCGTCCCGCTGTACTCGCCGATCTCGTCCTCGGTCAGCGAGGTCCGCTTCACCAGCTCGTGCTTCCACTGCCGGGCGGAGACGGTGTTCGTCACCAGGATCAGGGTGGTGGACTTGGCCTGCGCCATCGAACCGGCGCCGACCAGCGTCTTGCCCGCGCCGCAGGGCAGCACGACGACGCCGCTGCCGCCGTGCCAGAAGTTCTCCACGGCCTGCTTCTGGTAGGGGCGCAGCGTCCAGCCGTCCTCGCGCAGGTCGATCGGGTGCGCCTCGCCGTCCACGTACCCGGCCAGGTCCTCGGCCGGCCAGCCGAGCTTGAGCAGCGTCTGCTTGATCTGCCCGCGCTCGGAGGGGTGCACGGCGACGGTGTCCGGGTCGATCCGCTCGCCGACCAGCGGGGCGACCCGCTTGGACTTCAGCACCTCCTCCAGCACCGGCCGGTCGGTGGTGGTGAGCACCAGACCGTGCGCGGGGTGCTTGGAGAGGGTGAGGCGCCCGTAGCGGTCCATCGTCTCGGCGATGTCGACGAGCAGCGCGTGCGGCACCGGATAGCGGCTGTACAGCACCAGCGCGTCCACGACCTGCTCGGCGTCGTGCCCGGCGGCGCGCGCGTTCCACAGGCCGAGCGGGGTCACCCGGTAGGTGTGGATGTGCTCGGGCGCCCGCTCCAGCTCGGCGAAGGGCGCGATGGCGCGACGGCAGTCGTCGGCCTGCTCGTGGTCGACTTCGAGAAGGAGGGTTTTGTCTGACTGGACGATGAGCGGACCATTCACGCGCGGCACCCTTTCCGTTCGGCCGCACCACACGGCCAATCGTCCAGTGTGCCCTACCGGCGCATGGTCACGACGGGTCCGCGGCGGCTTCCTCCGCGAGCTCGGCCACACCCGTGATCCGGTGCAGCGGATAGGTGCGGACCTCGTCGGCGGTGTGGTCGTACGCCGTCACGAAGCCGCCCTCGACGCGGACCGGGGCGATGACGCGCTGGCTGGCGGCGCCGTCGGCGTTGACGTAGCCGATCCACACGGCCTCGCCGGTCAGGACGGCGGCCTGCACGGTGGCCAGGGTCTCGGCCGCGCTGGTGCGGGGCAGGGCGCCGTCGTCCGCCGGGGGCGCGTCGGCCAGCGGTCTGCGCGGGGCGGTGGCGGCCAGGTCGCCCGCCCGGATCGCCCGGATCGCCGCCGACAGCAGCGTGCCGTCCGGGGCGGGCGGCCCGTCCGGGACCGGTTCGGGCGCGGTGCGCGGCGGGGTGCGGTGGGAGTCGGCGCGGGCGATCAGGACGTCGCCCGCGGCGGACTCGGCGGCCGGCGCGTACCCCAGCGCGCGCAGCCCCTCCAGCAGCGCGCCCGGGTCGCTCTGCGCGGCCAGCACGGTCGGCGCCAGCCGGCGCAGGCCGAGGCCGGCGGAGCGCTTGTCGGCGAGGATCTCGTTCAGCACCGAGTCGTCGTCGCAGCGCACGTACGCCGAGGCCGCGCCCACCCGCAGGTGCCCGTGCCTGCGGGCCACGTCGTCGATCAGATAGGCCAGCGGCTGCGGCACCGGCGTACGGGAGTGCTCGGCCAGGAAGGCGTGCAGGTCGGCGGCGCCGCGCCCGGCGTCCAGGGCGCGCCGTACGGAGGCCGGGGTGAAGCGGTAGACGGTCGCGCCGCCCTTGGACTCGACATCGGCGAGCACGCCCAGCACGTCGGCCAGCGGCCGGCGCAGCGGGCCGGGCGCCACCGCCGTCAGATCAGCCTGGAGCAGCACGTGGTCCAGCGGTTCGGGCAGCAGCGGGGCGAGCAGGCGGGCGGCGGCGGCCGTGGCGTCGGCCTGCTCGGCGGGCGTGAGGGGCGCGGGGCCGTGCGGGTCCCCGGCGGGGTGCGGGGGGCGGTGCCGGTGCACGGGCAGCTTGTCGCCGGGCCCGGCCGGCACGTCCGCCGCGCCCGCGTGGCCGGCGGCGGGCGCCGGGGG
>NZ_BAABKC010000014.1:0-70387 GCF_039543625.1 Streptomyces similanensis
CGCCCCGCGCCCCGCGCCGGCTCACCGGGACGTTCGGCGGCGCCTCACCGGGACGTGTAGCGGCGCCGCGTCCACAGCGGCAGCACGAACCAGCACAGCAGATACCAGGCGACCACCGGCGCGAGCAGCCAGGGCACGAAGTCGTCGTGGGTCGCCACCCGCATGATCAGCAGCAGCGCCGAAGTCATGGTGGCCAGCAGCAGGACGAGGCCGACGAAGGTCAGCCGGGACGCCCAGCGCACCGCCTGCGGCTTGACCCGCCGCCCGGACACGAGCCGGTGCAGGGAGACCGGGCCGATGAGGGCGCCGGTCGCGGTCGCGCCCAGGACGACCGTGACGAGGTATATCGTCTGGTCGGTGTGGCTCAGCGTCTCGTACTTGGGCTGGAAGACCACGGTGAGCAGGAAGCCGAAGAGGATCTGCACGCCCGTCTGGGCCACCCGCACCTCCTGGATGAGCTCCCCCCACATCCGGTCGGCCCGCTCCTCCTCGCTCTCGTCGCGCCCCCGCCGCCGCGCCTCGTCCGCACCCGATCCGGCCACCGTCACTCCGCTCTCCCGTTGCCGCAGATTCGTTCCGTCGTCCTCGCGCATTCCCCGAGGACGGCGAATCCTGCCTGGTCGGTGCCTGTTTGAGCGATCGGCCGCCGGTTACACGGTCCGGTGACAACGGCAGCCCAGTCGAGGAGGTCCTGGCCGATGCCCGGCACGCAACTCACGGTGACACTCAGCGGCGGCGAAGCCGCCGACGCCCAGGCGATCGTCAGGGCTCTGGAGGATTCCTTCGGAGCGCCCGACGACCTGCCCGGCGACGACAAGGCGACCGTCCGCACGGCCACCTTTTCCGCGGCGGCCGAGGGGGCGACCGGCCGGCCCGCGACGGCGGAGTCCGGCGGCACGCACGGGGCCGGACGGCTCTCCGCGCCCGTCACCGTCACCGTCCAGGGCACGCCGGAGGCCGTGGCGCGGGCCAGCGACACCCTGGCCCGCGCCTTCACCGCGCACGACGAGGGCGCGGCGGCCGGCGACCAGGAGCAGGAGCGGCAGCTGCGCCTGGAGCCGTGAGCGCGGCCGGGCGCCCGCCGGCCGGCGGGCCGGCTACCAGCGAGGCTCGACCTGGTCCTTGACGCGGCGCTCGTACAGGTCCCGGATCGCCGTCAGGGTCTCCTCGCTGAGCGGGGGCATCTTCCCGGCGGCCGCGTTGGCGCGGGCCTGCTCCGGGGAGCGCGCGCCGGGGATGACGGTGGTGACGCCGGGCTGCTGGATGATCCAGCGCAGCGCCAGCTGGGCCGGCGTGCACCCCTCGGGGGCCAGCGCGGCGAACTCCGCCGCGGCCTCCACACCCGTCTCGTAGTCGACGCCGGAGAAGGTCTCGCCCTGGTCGAACGCCTCGCCGTGCCGGTTGTAGGTGCGGTGGTCGTCGGCGGCGAAGACGGTGTCCTTGGTGTACTTGCCCGACAGCAGCCCGGAGGCCAGCGGGACCCGCGCGATGACGCCGACGCCCGCCTCGCGCGCGGCGGGCAGCACCTCGCGCAGCGGCTTCATCCGGAACGGGTTGAGGATGATCTGCACACTGGCCACGCCCGGCCGGGCGATCGCGGTCAGCGCCTCGGCGCAGGTCTCCACGCTGACGCCGTAGGCGGCGACGCGCTCCTCTGCCACCAGGGTGTCCAGGGCGTCGAACACCTCGTCGCTGGAGTACACCGGCGTCGGCGGGCAGTGCAGCTGCACCAGGTCGATCCGGTCGACGCCGAGGTTGCGCCGGGAGCGGTCGTTCCAGGCGCGGAAGTTGTCCAGCACGTAGTTCTGCGGGATCTGTTCCAGCCGGCGGCCCATCTTGGTGGCGACCAGCACGTGCAGGTCCGGCCGGGAGCTGAGGAAGGTGGCGATGGTCTGCTCGCTGCGGCCGTCGCCGTACACGTCGGCGGTGTCGAGGAAGGTCACGCCGGACTCGGCGGCGGCCTCCAGTACGGCGAGGGCTTCCTTGTCGTCCACGTCGCCCCAGTCGGCGCCCAACTGCCAGGTGCCGAGCCCGACGACCGACGCGTGCTGGTGCGACCTGCCGAATTCACGTTCGTCCATGGGGCCAGTCTGGCACCCGGGGGCCGTACGACCCCCTCGGCGGCCCGGACCGGGGCGGCAGCTCACCCGGGCAGGGGCGTCACCCGGGCAGGGGCGTCAACTGGGACTGCACGGCGGGCGCGTACCGCGCCACGAGGTCGTCGAGCGCGCTCGCGCGCAGCCGGGGCCCGCGCGCGATGCCGTACATCGCGCTCAGCCCGAGCAGGACGCCGACGGCGAGTTCGGCGCGCAGCGCGGCGTCCGGGCCGGTGAGCCGCTCGGCGAGGCGTTCGGTGACCTGGGTACGGAAGTTGGCGCGCAGGACGTCGCCGCGCTCGCCGTGCAGGGGCGCGAAGACGATGCGCAGGATCGGATCGGCGCCCCTGTCGCGCTGACCGGACAGGACGTGGCGGACCATGTGGGCGCCCAGCTCGTCCAGGGGTGCGTCGAACAGGCCGGCCGCGTCGGCCTCGAAGGACATGACGCGGGCGAAGAGGGCGTCCTTGGAGCCGAAGTACTTGAGGATCAACGGCGGGCTGACACCGGCGCGTTCGGCGATCGCCCTGAGCGTGATGCCGGTGTGGCCCTGCCGGGCGAGGAAGTACCGGGCGGCGGTGAGGATGGCCGTCCTGGTCGCCTCGGCGTCCCGGCGGCCGGGCCCGGCCGGGTGCGGCGCGGCTGAGTCGGCGGCTGAGTCGGCGGGCGGGTCGGTGGGTGAGTCGGTGGGCGGCGCGGAAGCCGTCGGCGAGGCGGCCGGTCGGGGGAAGGCGGTCGGCGGGGTGGAGGCGGCCGGCGGGGTGGAGGCGGCCGGCGGGGTGGTCATGCCTCCTCCAGCGCCTGCTCGCGGGGTTCCGGGGTGCGGCCGGCGGCGCGGCGGGTGCCGGCCCGCTCCTGGTCGCCCGGGATGGTGAGGGCCGCGGCGCACGCGGCGAGGGCCACGGCGGCGGCCATCGCGAAGGCGAGCAGATAGCCGTGCAGGGTGGGCACGGACGTTTTGCCGAGGAGGCTGCTGTGGTGCACGAGGACCGCGGCGACGGCGGCGCTGGAGACGGCCTGGCCGATGGTGCGCATCAGCACGTTGACGCCGTTGGCGGAGGCGGTCTGGGCGGCCGGGACGGCCCGCAGGATCAGGGTGGGCAGCGCGGAGTAGGCGAGGGTGGTGCCGGTCGCCACGACGGTCGCGCCGAGGATGATCATCCACAGGTGGCGGCTGTCGGCGATCCGCAGCACATAGCCGCAGGCGATGACCGCGGCTCCGAGCGCCAGCGTGATCCGGGGGCCGCGGGCCGCCGAGATGCGTGCCGACAGCGGCGAGAACAGCAGCATGGTGACACCGCCCGGCAGCAGGCACAGGCCGGTGGCGACGAGGGAGAGGCCGAGCCCGTACCCGGTGGCCTTCGGCGCCTGCACCAGCTGCGCCGTGACGAGGGAGTTGGCGTAGAACGCGAAGCCGGTCAGCAGAGCGGCCACGTGCGACAGGCCGACCCTGGGCCGGGTCACCAGCCGCAGGTCGACCAGCGGCCGGGGCGTGCGCAGCTGCTGCCACCACCACAGGGCGAGCACGACGACGGCGGCGAGGAACAGTCCCAGCACCCGCTGCCCGGTCCAGCCCCACTGGCTGCCCTGGGAGACGCCGAGCAGCAGGCACACCAGACCGGCCGCCAGGCCGAGCGCGCCGAGCACGTCGAACCGGCCGGGCTCGCGCACCGGCGACTCGCGCACCGCCCACCACACCCCGGCCACGCCCAGCGCGCCGAGCGCGCTGGTCAGCCAGAACATGGTGTGCCAGTCGGCGTACTGGACGACCAGAGCGGCCAGCGGCAGACCGAGCGCGGCGCCGATGCCGACGGTGGAGCTCATCAGCGCGACCGCCGATCCCCGGCGCTCCGGCGGGAGTTCGTCGCGCAGGATGCTGATCGAGAGCGGCACGACGGAGGCCGCGGCGCCCTGGAGGGCGCGGGCGGTGATGAGCACGGCGATGTCGGAGGAGAGCGCGCACATCACCGAGCCGACGGTCATCAGCGCGAGGGCGGCGGTCAGCACCCGCCGCTTGCCGTACATGTCGCCGGCCCGGCCGAGCACGGGAGTGAGGACCGCGCCGGCGAGCAGGGTCGCGGTGACCGTCCAGGAGACGGCGCCCGGTGACGCGCCGGTCAGCCGGGGAAGGTCGGGCAGCAGGGGCACGACGACCGTCTGCATGACGGCCATGAGGATGCCGCCGAACGCCAGCACCGGGATGGTGAGCCGGTCCCGTAGGCGGGTGCCGCCGTCGGGCGCGCCGGCCGGGTCGGATATCGGTGCGGGCTGTTCCATCGGCACTCCAGCGGACGGCGCGGTATTGAGATGAGGTGAACAGCCATTCACCTTATCGGGTGAATGGCTGTTCACCAACGCCCGTTGGCCGGCGCCAGGCGCCCGGACGGAGTGCGCCGGAGCGTTCCGCTAGCCGGCGGCCGCCGCCGTACGGCACTCGGGGTGGCCCCAGCCCTGGTCGTTCTTGGCGATGGACTCACCGGCGGCGTAGGGGCGGCCGCACACGCAGCGGCCGGGGAACTTCGCCTTGATGGTGCGCGCGGACCCGGAACCGGCGGTGCGGGTCCGCGCCCCCTTGGCGGCGCTGCCGCTGCCGCCACCGGAGCGGCGGCGCGGCGCGGCGGCCGGGGCGGTGGGCGAGGCCGGCGGCTCGGGCGAGCCGAGGGCACTGCCGGCGGCCGTCTGCGCGACGGCGGCCTGGCTGGCGGCGCGGTCGGCGAAGTCGTTGAGCGGGTCGCCGTCGACCTGGTGGGCGGGGACGTAACGGAAGTCCACGGTGCGGCCGCCGAGCAGTTCGTCGATCCGCACGACCAGCTCCCGGTTGGCGACCGGCTTGCCCGCGGCCGTCTTCCAGCCGTTGCGCTTCCAGCCGGGCAGCCAGGTGGTGACGGCCTTCATCGCGTACTGCGAGTCCATCCGCACCTCGAGTGCCACGTCCGGGTCGGTCGCCGCCAGCAGGCGTTCCAGCGCGGTGAGTTCGGCGACGTTGTTGGTGGCGGTGCCCAGGGCGCCGGCCTCCCAGCGGGCCGCCGTCTCGGCGTCGTCGGAGACCACCCATGCCCAGCCGGCCGGTCCCGGATTTCCCTTCGACGCCCCGTCGCACGCGGCCACCACTCGTTCAAGCATGGGCTCGATGATGCCACGCCCGTCCGGGTGCCCCGGCCACGGTCCGGACGGGGCCCACGGCGGCCGGCCCACTCCCCCGATCGGGTGGGCCGGCCGCGCGGTCGCCCGCTACTCGCCCGCGTAGGCCCTCTTCAGGGCGGCGATGTCGAGCTTGCCCATGGCAAGCATCGCCCGGGTGGTGCGGGCCGCTCTCGCGGTGTCGGGGTCGGAGATCATGTCGGTCAGCGCGTCCGGGACGACCTGCCAGGACACGCCGTACTTGTCCTTGAGCCAGCCGCACGGGCCGGGTTCGCCGCCGTCCTCGGTGAGCCTGGTCCAGTAGTGGTCGACCTCGGCCTGGTCGGCGCAGTGGATCTGGAAGGAGACCGCCTCGTTGAACGCGAACTGCGGGCCGCCGTTCAGCGCGATGAACCGCTGGCCGTTGGCCGTGAAGTCGACGACGACCACGGAGCCGGCCGGGCCAGGGCCGGCCTCGGTGGAGCGGGTGATCCGGCCGATGGCGGACTTCTCGAACACCGAGACGTAGAAGCGCGCGGCCTCCTCGGCCTGTCCGTCGAACCAGAGACAGGTGGTGAATCCTTCGCCGGCCATGGGTGCCTCCTGCGGGCGTTTGTGGGGTTCTGTGGGGGGTGCGGGACGCCGTCATCACTGTTGACCGGCGCGCCGCCCGAAACTCATCGCCCGGTCGCGGAATTCATCCGGACGCCGGTCCGGGCGTTCTTCCGGACGCCGGTCCGGGCGTTCTTCCGGACGCCGGTCCGGGCGTTCTGCCCGGGGCGAATCTGCCGGGGGCAGAGAACCGCCCCCGGCGCCCGCTCCGCGGTCGACAGTGGTCGTGACGGCAGCCACGCCACGACGGAGGAGACCCGATGACCGCACCGACCGCACTCGCCCCGCGGGCCGAGGAGGGCGACACCCCGCCCAGCCGCTTCGACGACCACCTCGCCGCCCAACTGCTCGCCCAGCGCATCGTGTTCCTGGGCACCCAGGTCGACGAGGTGTCGGCCAACCGGGTGTGCGCGCAGTTGCTCCTGCTGTCCGCCGAGGACCCGCGCACCGACATCGGCCTGTACATCAACAGCCCCGGCGGCTCGGTCACGGCCGGGCTCGCCATCTACGACACGATGCGGCTCATCCCGAACGACGTGTCCACGCTGGCGATGGGCTTCGCGGCGAGCATGGGCCAGTTCCTGCTGACGGTGGGGGCGCCCGGCAAGCGGTTCGCGCTGCCGCACGCGCGGATCATGATGCACCAGCCGTCGGCGGGGATCGGCGGCACCGCCGCCGACATCGAGATCCAGGCGGAGAACCTGGAGTACGTCAAGCGGACCATGGAACGGCTCACGGCGCGGCACACCGGGCAGAGCGAGGAGACGATCTCGCGCGACGGCGACCGGGACCGCTGGTTCACCGCCGACGAGGCCAGGGAGTACGGGATAGTGGACCGGGTGGTGGAGTCGCTGGCCGACGTCCGCCCGGCCACGTCGCGCCGGCGGATGGGGCTGTGACATGGGGTCCTACCCGGTTCCGTACGTGATCGAGCGCACCGCGCAGGGCGAGCGGTCCTACGACGTGTTCAGCCGGCTGCTGAACGAGCGGATCATCTTCCTCGGCACGGAGATCGACGACGGCGTCGCCAACGTCGTCATCGCGCAGCTCCTGCACCTGGAGTCGGCCCATCCCGAGCAGGAGATCTCGATCTACCTCAACTCGCCCGGCGGCTCGTTCACCTCGCTCATGGCGATCTACGACACGATGACGTTCGTGCAGTCGCCGATCTCCACGTTCTGCGTGGGGCAGGCGGCCTCCACGGCGGCGGTGCTGCTGGCGGGCGGCGACGCGGGGCGGCGGTTCGTGCTGGACCACGCGCGGGTGCTGCTCGGGCAGCCGGCCAGCGGCGGCCGGCAGGGGACGATCTCCGACCTCGCGCTCCAGGCCAAGGAGATGGTGCGGGTCCGGGCGCAGGTCGAGGAGGTGCTGTCCCGGCACACCGGGCACGACGCGGCGACGCTGCGCGCCGACATGGACCGCGACAAGGTGTTCACCGCGCACGAGGCGGTGGCGTACGGGCTCGCCGACGAGGTACTGAGCCGACGCCTCGCGATGGCCTGAGGCCCGGACCCCGACCCGCAGGCCGGGCACACCGGCCGCCCCGCGCACGCCCGGTGCCCGGACGCACGGAGCCGGGCCGCCCGCACCCGGCTCCCGGTCCGGTGCGCGAGCACACGGAGCCCGGCCGTCCGCGCCCGCCCCCGCTTTGCCCGGCAGGCGGTGCGGGGGCGGGCCGGCGTCAGGCCGCCAGGCAGAGCCCGTCGACGCGGGCAGCGGCGGAGCCGCGGCCGCGGTCCGCGACGCGGCTGGTGATCCGCACCAGCTCGCCGTGGGCGAGCGCGAGCAGATCGCCGAGGCCGAGTCCGAGGGCCTGGGCGGCGGCGGCCAGCACCTCCGAGGACGCCTCCTTGCGGCCGCGCTCGACCTCCGAGAGGTACGGCATGGAGATCCGCGCCGCGTCGGCCACGTCCTTGAGCGTCCGCTCCTGAGCGAGCCGCTCCCGCCGCAGCACGTCGCCGACGAGGTCCCGCCAGAGCGGCTCCCGCACACCCCGGCCACCGGCCCCACCGACGGCCGGCCCACCGGACACGGGCCGTCCGCCGCCGAACGGTTCGCCGGCCGGACGGCCCGGAACCGGGCGGACGGCGGCCGGGCGCTCGGCCGCCGGGCGGAAGCCGCCCTGGCGGACGGTGGGCAGGTGCTCGGCGGGCGGGGTCTCCCGCGCCGGGCGGACGGCTCCCGGGCGGGTGGCCGACGGGCGCGGGGGGACGACTCGGGCTTGGTTCGGCGCTTGGTTGGTCACCTCCTCAGACTAGGAGTCCTGGACGCCCGCGGAAGGGGACGGCATTGCGCCCTGGGTGAATCACCGGCGCGGGGCAGGGCGGACGCGGTGCCGCGGGACACCGCCGCGACACCGCACGTTCCGCATGGGACGGGTCACTCGGGGTATGCGCAGGACACGCGTCGTCGCACGGCGCGGAACGGGCATGTTCTCCCGCGAGGCGGGTACCCGGGGGTCCCGGACCGGTTGGAACCGGAGCGGGAGCCGCTGGACAGACAGATGAACAGGTGAATGAAGGCCGAAGAGGCAGGGGCCGACCCGTGACTTTCGCAGGAGAGGCAATGGACACCGCCAAGACCCGGTCCGACGTCATGGTCGCGAAGACCCGGGAGAACCGGACGGACGGTGCGCCTCTGCCGACGGTCGCGGACCCGCGCGCGGTCGCCCCGCGCGACGCCCGCGAACTGTCCCGGCACTTCTTCCGTCGCCTGACGGAACTGGACGAGGGCACGCACGAGCACCAGTACGCGCGCAACACCCTCATCGAGATGAACATGTCGCTGGTGCGGTTCGCCGCCGGCCGGTTCCGCAACCGCAGCGACGACATGGAGGACATCGTCCAGACCGGGATGATCGGCCTGATCAAGGCCATCGACCGGTTCGAGCTGTCCCGCGAGGTCGAGTTCACCTCGTTCGCGCTGCCGTACATCGTCGGCGAGATCAAGCGCTTCTTCCGCGACACCACCTGGGCGGTGCACGTGCCGCGCCGGCTCCAGGAGCTGCGCGTGGAACTGGCCAGAGCCCGCGAGGAGCTGTCCAGCCGGCTCGACCGCGACCCGACCGTCGCCGAGCTGGCCACCTTGATGAACCTCTCCGAGAACGAGGTGATCGAGGCGCAGATCGCCTCCAACGGCTACAACTCCTCCTCCCTGGACGCCGCCCTGACCGGGGACGGCCCCGAGGGCGGTGAAGCGGTGCTCGCCGACTTCATCGGCGTCGAGGAGGACGGGATCAGACTCGTCGAGGACTTCCACGCGCTCGCGCCGCTGGTCGCCGATCTCAGCGAGCGGGACCGGCGGATCATTCATCTGCGGTTCGTCGAGGAGGCCACCCAGGCGGAGATCGGCGAGCAGCTCGGCTGTTCGCAGATGCACGTCTCGCGGCTGATCAAGCGGATCATCACCCAGCTGCGCCAGGGCATGCTGGGCGACCTGAACAGTGCCTGAGGACCGGCCCCGCGCCGCGACCCGGTCGCGGACTCAGCGGCGGACTCAGTCGCGGCCGAACCGCACCAGGGCGCGCACACGTTTGCCGACCGGGACCCGGTCGGCGGTGACCTCGGCCGCCAGCGCGTGCACGATCTCCAGACCGTGCCGGCCGATCCGCTCGGGGTCGCGCGGGTAGCGCCGGGGCAGCGCGGCGCTGCTGTCGTACACGCACACGCTCACCGAGCTGTCCGTGCCCTCCAGCTCCAGGATGTAGGGGCCCTCGCTGTGCCGGTCCGCGTTGGTCACCAGCTCGCTCACCACCAGCAGCAGCGCCTCGCCCGAGCCGCGGCCGATCGGCGCGCACCACTCGGTCCTCAGTTCCTCCAGGAAGCGCGCGGCGAAGGAACGCGCCTCGGCGATGCACCCGGGTTCGCCGGTGTAGTGCGTCGCCCGCCGGAGCGGTTCCACGGGTATGTCGAAGCCAGTGGGGATCACTGCCCCGCCCGGTTGCTCGATCATGCGTTTCTCTCTCGGAAGCCGGTCCGACCGGACGCTACTGCACCTGTCCTGTTACCCACAGCCGCGCCCGGCACTCCCCGGCGTCCCGGTCGGCGCGGACGGACCTCCCGGCGGGCGTGCGGACGGGGCGCTGCTTAGCGTGACAGCGTGAGCCGCCCACCGAACCGCCCCGCCGTCCCACCGGCCTCCCCCGCCCCGCGCCCGCCCGCCTCGGCCGCACCGGTCACCGTCCGCCCCGGCTGGGCGCCCGCCCTGGTCACCGTGGTCGGCGCGATGGCCGCCATGGGCGTGGTGGCGGCGCTCGGGCTGTGGGCGGCCGGCGCCGCAGACCTGCCCGACGACGCCTTCTGGCGGGTGGTCGCGGCGACGATGGTCACGGCGGTCGGCGGGAGCATGGAGCTGTCGGGCGACGCGGGAGCGCTGGCGCGGACGCACGCCGGGGTCACGGTGCTGCCGCTGTCGGTCACGCTCACCGGGGCGCTGCTGGTCGGCGCCGGGTTCCTGTGGCCGTGCCGGCACCGGGCGGTGGCGGGGGCGGGGCAGCTGGCCCGGTGGGCCGCCCGGATCGCCGTGCTGTGGCTGGCGGCGCTGGTCGCGCTGGCGTTCGCCGCCCGCCAGACCTTCGCCGTGGACCTGGGCGACGGGGTGCTGGGGGCGATCGGCGAGCTGTTCGGCGCGCGGCCGCGGGTCGGCTTCACCACCGATGTGCCGCTGACGGCCGGCTTCGGTCTGCTGTGGCTGCTGGGCGTCCTGGCGATCGCCCTGCTGGTGGCGCGCGGGGCTCCGCTGCCGGCCCGGCTGCGCCGCCCGCAGGCGTCGGCGCGTCCGGTGGCGTACGCCATGGTGGTGCTGCTGCTGGCGTACGTCGCCGTGGGGCTGGTCGTCGCGCTGGTGACGGCGGCCACCCGCGGGCACCCGGCCCAGACGTTCGCCCTGATCCTGCTCGGGCTGCCGAACCTGACCTGGCTCGCCCTGACCATCGGTCTCGGCGCCACCTGGAACGGCAGGGTGGACGGCCCCTTCGGACTGCCGGCGCCGCACCTGCTCGACGAGGTGCTGCGCACGCCGGACGTCTCCACGCTCAACCTGCGCACGCTGGCCGAGCACGACCACCGGGTGTGGTGGCTGGTGACCGTCGACGCGGTGCTGCTGCTCGCCGCGGCCTTCCTGGCGGCGACCCGCTCCCCGGCCCGGCTGCGCCTGTGGGAGCACGCCGTGCGGATGGCGGCGGCGCTGGTGCTGACGGTGCTGCTGATCTGTCTGACGGGCCGGATCTCCGCGCACTACGGGCTGTCCCTGCTCGGCATCGGCGACGTGGGCGGCGGGCTGTCCGGTGAGCTGCTGCTGCGGCCCCGGCTGTGGTCGGCGCTGGGCCTGGCCGCGCTGTGGGGCCTGGCCACCGGCCTCCTGGGCGCCCTGCCGGCCCGCCTGGTCCCCCGCCGGCACCGGGGCACGGGCAGAACCTGACGCCCGTCTCCCGGGCCCCGCCGGCGCCGCACGGGCGGTGGCGGGACCCTGGGCGGTCACCGCGGCGGGGCCGTCAGGCCATCGGCAGCAGCAGGGCCGGGATGGTCCGCTGCATGCGCAGCGCGTCCACCGACTCCGCCAGCAGCTCGTACTCGGTGGTCTCGTCGCCGGCGGCGATCCGCACCAGCCGGCCGCCGGCCAGCTCGTCGGCCACGAGTTCCTGGCGGACCGGGTCGGCGCACCAGGAGCGCAGGATGCCGGGCACGTCGGGCACGGTGTCCGCCACCGGCATGAGGGCGCCCGAGGGGACGTAGGGGGTGTCGGGGCCGGGGTCGAGCCGCTCGGCGATCCAGGACGCCCGGTCGCGCAGCCACCACAGGGCCAGGGCCAGGGTGGGCGCCCGGTAGGTGCCGAGCGGTACGCCGATGCGACGGCCGTCGCACACGCCGTACCCGGTCACATGGCACAGGAATTCGTCGTGCACTGCTCCTCCCCCGTGGCAGGGTTCGCCTGCTGGTCGTGCCTCGTTCTCGGTGCGGCTCCTGTGCGGTTGAACGTCCCTGACGTTCGAGTATGTTGACTCCTGAAACAGTGTCACCATGACTTTTTGGCCAGTCTCTTGGCATATTCCGTGGGCTTCTTGGCCAGAACCGCACGGACCCGCCGCCGACCGGGCATTACCCCGGCGGTAATCGACCCCCTCCCAGCTGCCCGGGCATGGTGGAGCCATCGGATCGCCGGTCACGGAGGTCCGGGCACCGACCAGAACCGACCCCCTCGATGGAGGCTGATTCCCCATGTCCGCACAGACCGACCGCTACGAGACCGCCGTCGCCCGCTACCTGGAGGCCTGGAACGCGAGCGGGCCCGAGACGCTGGAGAAGGCGGTCGCCGCCGCCTGGACGCCCGACGGCGGCTACACCGACCCGCTCGCCGACGTCAGCGGCCACGAGCAGATCGCGGCGCTGATCACCGCGGCGCAGGGCCAGTTCCCCGGCTTCGCCTTCCGGCTCAGCGGCGGCGTCGACGGCCACCACGACACCGCGCGCTTCTCCTGGGAGCTGGTGAGCGCGGCGGACGGTTCGGCGCCGGTCGCCGGGTTCGACGTGATCACCCTGGACGAGGAGGGCCGCATCCGGTCCGTGCTCGGCTTCCTGGACCGGGTGCCGGCCGGGGCGTGAACCGAGCCGGCGACACGGAAACGGCCGTCCACCCCACGGGGGGTGGACGGCCGTTCGCCGTCGGCGCGGAACCGGGTCACTCGGGCCCGGCGGCGCGGACCGGTGCGTCCTGGCTACGGACGGCGGACCGGTCGGCCCTCGCTACGGACGTACGAGGGCGTCGATGCGGGCCAGTTCCTCCGCGTCGAAGTCCAGGTTGCCGATGGCGGCGACGCTGTCCTCCAGCTGCCGCGGGCTGCTCGCGCCGACCAGGGCCGAGGTCACCCGGCCGCCGCGCAGCACCCAGGCCAGCGCCAGCTGGGCCAGCGACTGGCCGCGGGACTCGGCGACCTCGGCCAGTGCCCGCAGCCGTCCGACCAGCTCCCCGGTCACCGCGTCGGAGTTGAGGAAGGGGCTGTCGCTCGCCGCGCGGGAGTCCTCGGGGATGCCGTCGAGGTAGCGGCCGGTGAGCAGGCCCTGCTCCAGCGGGGAGTAGGCGATGGAGCCGATCTCCAGCTCGTCCAGCGTGTCGAGCAGGCCCTCCCGCTCGGGCCGCCGGTCGAGCATCGAGTAGCGCGGCTGGTGGATGAGCAGCGGGGTGCCCAGGTCGGCGAGGATCCGGGCGGCCTCGCGGGTCTGCGCGGCGGAGTAGTTGGACACGCCGACGTAAAGCGCCTTGCCCTGCCGCACCGCGGTGTGCAGCGCGCCCATCGTCTCCTCCAGCGGAGTGTCCGGGTCGGGGCGGTGCGAGTAGAAGACGTCGACGTACTCCAGGCCCATCCGCTTCAGGCTCTGGTCCAGCGAGGACAGCACGTACTTGCGCGAGCCCCATTCGCCGTACGGGCCGGGCCACATCAGGTAGCCGGCCTTGGTGGAGATCACCAGCTCGTCGCGGTACAGCGCGAAGTCGGCGCGCAGCGCCTCGCCGAGCGCGCTCTCGGCGGCGCCGGGCGGCGGACCGTAGTTGTTGGCCAGGTCGAAGTGGGTGACGCCGAGGTCGAAGGCGCGGCGCAGGATGGCGCGCTGGGTCTCGACCGGGCGGTCCGGGCCGAAGTTGTGCCACAGGCCGAGCGACAGCGCGGGGAGCTTGAGGCCGCTGCGTCCGGTGCGCCGGTAGGGCATGTCGGCGTAACGGTCGGGGTGGGCGGTGTACAACGCGACTCCATGAGGGGTTCGGCACAGAGATGACCGGTTCCGGCGGGGCCGGTTCCGGTGTCCCACTCTCGCGCGACCTGCGGGCAGTGGTCCAACAGAAGAATCCGATGGAACTGAGCGGATACAGTTCTCAATCATGGAACTGCGCCATCTGCACCACTTCGTCGCCGTCGCCGAGGACCAGCACTTCACCCGGGCGGCGGAGCGCCTGATGGTGTCGCAGTCGGGTCTGTCGGCGTCGATCCGGGCCCTGGAGCGCGAGTTGCAGACCACGCTGTTCGTGCGCACCACCCGCCGGGTGACGCTGACGGAGGCCGGGCGGGCGCTGCTCGGCGAGGCGGAGCGGATCCTGGCGCAGGTGCGGGCGGCGCACGAGGCGGTGGCCGCGGTGCAGGGCGTGCTGCGCGGCACGCTCTCGCTGGGCACCGAGCAGTGCATCGCCGGGGTGCACGTGGCCGGGCTGCTGGCTGCCTTCCGGCGGCGGCACCCGGACGTGGAGGTGCGGCTGCGGCAGGCCGGGTCCGGGGCGCTGGCGGAGGGGGTCGCGGCCGGACGGCTCGATCTGGCGTTCGCCTACCGGACCCGCCCGGACACCGACCAGTTGCGCTCGGTGGCCCTGGCGGGCGAGCCGCCGACCGTGCTGTGCCATCCGGGGCACCGGTTCGCGGCGGCGGGCGCGGCGCTGGGGCCCGAGGACGTGAGCGGCGAGGTCTTCGTGGACTTCCACCCGGACTGGGGCCCGCGCCGCACCACGGACGCGGCCTTCGCCGCGGCGGGCGTCCGGCGCACGGTGGCCCTGGAGGTCAACGACGTGCACAGCCTGCTCGACCTGGTGGACGAGAACCTGGGCATCGCCGTGGTCCCCCGGCACTTCCGGCACAAGCGGCCCGCGCTGACCGCGCTGCCGTTCAAGGGCGTCGGCGAGACGGCGTACGAGACGGTGGCGCTGCTGCCCGCCGAGCAGGCCACCAGCCCCGCGGCCCGGGCGCTGATCGAGCTGCTGGAGGCCGAGGGCTCGTTCGCCCGCGAGTTCCCGCTGCCTTGACCCGTCGTCCGGTGAGCGTTCCCTGACCCGCCGCCCAGTGGGCGTTACCTGACCCCGCCGTCCGGTGGGCGGGCCCGACGGCGGCCGGGATCGGGGTCGGGGACGGGATCGGGATCGGGATCCGGGACGCGCGGGCGGCCGCGATGCGCGATGGTGGACGCATGCATGCAAAGGACATCCTCATCGACGGCTACGGCCGTATCCAGGAAGAAGTCCACGCCGTGGTCGACGGTCTGTCCGCGACCCTGCTGAACGCGCGCCCCGCCGAGGACGCCAACTCCGTGGCCTGGCTCCTGTGGCACCTCACCCGGGTCCAGGACGACCACTTCGCGGACGCGTTCGACCTCGAACAGGTGTGGCTGGCGCAGGACTGGGAGCAGCGCTTCGGGCTCGGCCTGGGCCGCGAGGAGACCGGGTACGGGCAGACCCCGGCCGAGGTCGCCAAGGTGCGGGTCGACTCCGGCGACCTGCTGACCGGGTACTACGACGCCGTGCACGAGCAGAGCCTGCGGGCGCTGCGCGGCCTGGCCGCCAAGGATCTCGAACGCGTCGTGGACGAGAACTGGGACCCGCCGGTGACCCTGGGCGCGCGCCTGGTCAGCGTCCTGTCCGACGATCTCCAGCACGTCGGACAGGCCGCCTTCCTCAGGGGGCTGCTTCAGAGCGCGGCGGCGTAACCCGGCAGGATCACGTCGTCGATGAGGGCCCTGCGCTCGTCGAACGGGAGGAACGCGCTCTTGACGGCGTTCACCGTGACGGTGCGCAGGTCCTCGACGCCCCAGCCGGCCTGCTCGACCAGCAGGGACATCTCGCGGGTCATCGTGGTGCCGGAGACCAGGCGGTTGTCGGTGTTGAGGGTGACCCGGAAGCCGAGGTCCTTGAGCGCGGTGATCGGGTGGTCGGCGATCGACGTGGCGGCGCCGGTCTGGAGGTTGGAGGTCGGGCACATCTCCAGGGCGATCCGGCGGTCGCGCACCCAGCCGGCCAGCCGGCCGAGCTTGCCGTCCACGATGTCGTCGGTGATGCGCACCCCGTGCCCGAGGCGCTGGGCACCGCACACCTGGAGGGCCTGGTGGATGCTGGGCAGGCCGTGCGCCTCGCCGGCGTGGATGGTGAACGGCACGCTCTCGCGGCGCAGGTGCTCGAAGGCGGCCAGGTGGTCGGCGGGCGGGAAACCGTCCTCGGCGCCGGCGATGTCGAAGCCGACCACGCCCGCGTCGCGGTAGGCGACGGCCAGGTCGGCGGCCTCGCGGACCCGGTCGAACATCCGCATGCCGCACAGCAGGGTGCCGACCCGGACGGGCGTCCCGGCGGCCGCCGCCTTGGCCATGCCGGCGGCGAGACCCTCCTGCACGGTCTCGACGACCTCGGCGAGCGACAGCCCGCCGTCGGTGTTCAGCTCGGGGGCGTAGCGCACCTCGGCGTAGACGACGCCGTCGGCGGCGAGGTCGAGGACGTACTCCTCGGCGGTGCGCAGCAGGCCCTCGCGGGTCTGCATGACGGCGAGGGTGTGCTCGAAGGTGGCGATGTAGCGGACCAGGTCGCCGGAGTTGGCGGCCTCGTAGTACCAGGCGGCCAGCTCGTCGGGGTCGGTGGTGGGCAGCCGGTGGCCGACCGCGGCCGCGAGCTCCACGACGGTGGCGGGGCGCAGGCCGCCGTCGAGGTGGTCGTGCAGGACCGCCTTGGGGAGGCGGCGGAGGGTTTCGGTCTCGACGCGGGGCGCGGTCATGGGTGTTTCCTCGGGCAGGTGGGTGGGTCGGGTGGTGGCGGGCGGTGCGGGGCGGGTCAGCCGGCGGCCGGCTGGAGCAGGTCCCAGCGGTTGCCGTAGAGGTCCTGGAAGACGGCGACGGTGCCGTACGGCTCGTGCCGCGGCTCCTCCAGGAAGGTCACGCCCGCCGCGCGCATCCGGGCGTGGTCGCGGGCGAAGTCGTCGGTGTGCAGGAAGAACCCGACCCGTCCGCCGGTCTGGTCGCCGATCCGGGTCCGCTGCCGCTCCCCCTTGGCGCGGGCGAGCAGCAGTGCGGTGCCGGTGTCCCGGCCGTCCTCGGCGGGGCCGGGGGCGACGACGACCCAGCGGGAGCCGTCCGGGCGGCCGGTGTCCTCGACGAGCCGGAATCCGAGGGCCTCGGTGTAGAAGCGGATGGCCTCGTCGTAGTCGTCGACGACGAGGGTGACCAGGGCGACGCGTCTCATCGGGGCCTTTCGGGAGGGGCGATTGACGGGTGAGGTTATACGTAAAACTTGTCGGACGCCAGTTCGTTCCCGCGGGCGTGCGGCCGCACGGTGACGCGGAGCCTCTTCGCCGCCTCGCGCGCGGGGGCGTGGCGCGGCGGGCGTGGCGCGGTAGGGATACTCCCGGGAGGGAATTCCGTCCGTCACCCATGGCGCACGCGCCGCCGCGAGAACGCACAGGAGCTGAGCACGATGCCCGAGCGGCCCACGACCACCGAGACGCCGGCCCGCCAGAACGTCACCTTCCCGAGCGCCGGGGCCACCGCTCACGGCTATGTGGCGCTGCCGCCCTCCGGCCGCGGCCCGGGCGTCCTCGTCATCCAGGAGTGGTGGGGCCTGACCGGCCACATCGCCGACGTCGCCGACCGGCTCGCCGCCGAGGGTTTCGTCGCCCTGGCCCCCGACCTGTACGGCGGCAGCGTGGCGCACGACAGCGAGGAGGCGGGGCGGATGATGAAGGCCCTCCCGGTCGCCCGCGGCGTCGACCTCCTCGCCGGCGCGGTGGACCACCTGCTGTCCCGACCCGAGGTCACCTCGGACACGGTCGGCGCGGTCGGCTTCTGCATGGGCGGCGGCTTCGTGCTGTACCTGGCGGCCGTCGACCCGCGGGTGAGCGCCGCCGTGCCGTTCTACGGCGTGATCCAGGGCGAGCTGCCGGACTTCTCCGGTCTGCGCGCCCGCGTCCTGGGCCACTACGGCGAACAGGACGCGAGCGTGCCCCCGGAGAAGGTGGAGGAGCTGCGCGAGACGATCCGGGAGCAGACCGGGACGGCCCCGGACCTGCGCCGCTACCCGGCCGGCCACGCCTTCTTCAACGACCGCAGGCCCGCCTACGAGCCCGGCTCCGCCGACCGCGCCTGGCGCGACACCGTCGCCTTCCTGCACGAACGGCTCGGCTGACCGGGCCCCGGCGGACAGCGGGCAGCGGACAGCCGGCAGCGGGCAAGGCTCAGGCGGCCGCGGCGTGCAGCGCGTCCAGCCGGGCCAGCTCCGCGTCGGTGAGACGGATGGCGCCGGTGGCGACGTTCGCGACCAGGTGGTCGGGGTTGCCGGTGCCCGGGATGGCCAGCACGTGCGGCCCCCGGTGCAGGGTCCAGGCGGTCCTGATCTGCACGGGCGTCACCCCGTGCGCCCGTGCCACGGCCGCGATCACCTCGTCGCCGCTCTCGGCCGCGCCCAGCTCCCCGCGCTCCCCGGCGATCGCGTAGAACGGCACGAAGGCGATCCCCTGCTCCCCGCACCGGCGCAGGAGTTCGTCGGCGGCGGGGGTGCGCAGTCCGAGCCCGAGACGGTTCTGCACGCTCACCACCGGCGCGATGGCCTGCGCCTCGGCCAGGTGCCGGGGGTGCACGTCGGAGAGGCCGAGGTGCCGGATCAGCCCCGCCTCGCGCAGTTCGGCGAGCGCGCCGAAGTGCTCGGCGACGGAGTCCTGGCGCATCCGGCGCAGATAGACCAGGTCCAGGTGGTCGCGGCCGAGCTGGCGCAGGTTCTCCTCGACATGGCCGCGCAGCTGCTCGGGCCGGGCGGCGGTGCCCCACTCGCCGTCGTACTCGCGGTGCGGGCCGACCTTGGTGGCGATGAGCAGGTCGTCGGGGTACGGGGCCAGCGCGCTGTTGATCAGTTCGTTGGCGGAGCGCAGCGCGGAGAAGTAGAAGGCCGCCGTGTCGATGTGGTTCACCCCGAGTTCGACCGCCTTGCGCAGCACGGCGATCGAGCGCGTGCGGTCGCTCGGGACGCCGAGGTGGAAGGCGGCGGAGCCGGTCAGGCGCATGGCGCCGAGCCCTATGCGGTGGACGGAGTGGTCGCCGAGTTTCCAGGTGCCCGCGGCGTCCGCGGTGATCGTTTGCGAGGTCATCGGCGGAGTGTCGCACACCGCCCGCCGCGGGCGCGCCGGCGGTCGCGGGCCGGGGCGCGTCCGCGCGCCCGACCGTCCGCGGACCGGTCCTCAGCCGGCGAACGGCACGGGCGCCGCCCGCGCCGCCTCCCGGTCCGCCGGGTGGCGCCACAGGCCCTGGGCGGCCAGGCGCGGCAGCACGCCCTCGCCGAACCAGTACGCCTCCTCCAGGTGCGGGTATCCGGAGAGCACGAACTCGTCGATGCCGAGGGCGTGGTACTCCTTGATCCGCTCGGCGACCTCGTCGTGGCCACCGACCAGGGCGGTGCCGGCGCCGCCGCGCACGAGTCCGATGCCGGCCCACAGGTTGGGGTGGATCTCCAGGCCGTCGCGACCGCCGCCGTGCAGCGCCAGCATCCGCCGCTGCCCCTCGGACTCGCTGCGGGCGAGTCCGGCCTGCACGGACCGCACCGTCTCGGGGTCGAAGCCCGCCAGCAGCCGGTCGGCCTCCGCCCACGCCTGTGCGGCGGTGTCCCGGGTGATGACGTGCAGCCGGATGCCGAAGCGCAGGGTGCGGCCCCGCTCAGCGGCGAGCCCGCGGAGCCGGGCGATCTTCTCGGCGACCTGCGCGGGCGGTTCGCCCCAGGTGAGGTACACGTCGACGTGGCGGGCGGCGATCTCGCCCGCGATCGGCGAGGACCCGCCGAAGTAGATCTCGGGCACCGGGTCGGGCACCCGGGCGAGCCTCGCGTCCTCGACCCGCAGGTGCTCACCGTCCAGGTCGACGCTCTTGCCGTCCCACAACTTCCGTACGATCTCCAGGAATTCGCCGGTGCGGCGGTAGCGGTCGTCCTTGTCGAGGAAGTCGCCGTAGGCCCGCTGCTCGTGGCTCTCGCCGCCGGTGACCACGTTCAGCAGCAGCCGGCCGCCGCTGTGCCGCTGGAAGGTGGCGGCCATCTGGGCCGCCAGGGTCGGGGAGACGAAGCCGGGCCGGAAGGCGACCAGGAACTTCAGCCGCTCGGTGTGCCGGCTGACCATCGCCGTGGTCAGCCAGGCGTCCTCGCACCAGGCGCCGGTGGGGGTGAGCGCGCCGACGAAGCCGAGGTCCTCGGCGGCCTGGGCGATCTGGCTCAGATAGGCGACGGTCGGCGGCCGGTCGCGGCCCGAGGCGGTGGCCGGGGTGCCGTGGCCGCCGCCGACCACGTGACGGCTGTCGCCGTTGGTGGGCAGGAACCAGTGGAAGGTGAGGGACACGGGGGTCTCCGATCGCGCGACTTCTGAGGAGCGGGGGGTGCGGGTTCGGGAACTCGGCGCGCGGCAGCCGCCGTCGGCGGTCGCGGCAGTCGGCGTCCGGACGGAACCCGGCTGCCGGCCCGGCGGCGACGGCCGAGCCTCCTCGTCGTCGGCGAGCACCCGTACGGCCATGTCGCTCAGCTCGCCGCGGCCAGCAGCGGTGTGCGGCCGAGGGCGGCCGAGAACTGGTCGACCACCTGGGCGAGCGCCTCGTGGGCCGCGGGCGCGACGGTCAGCGCGCCGTCCTCGTGCACGGTGATGTCCGTGTCCAGGGTGAACCAGCCCTGCACGATGTGCGCCGCGCCCATGGAGTTCAGGACGGGCCGCAGGGCGTAGTCGATGGCGAGGACGTGCGCGACGGAGCCGCCGGTGGCCAGCGGCAGCACCGTCTTCCCGGCGAGGGCGTACTGCGGGAGCAGGTCGAGCAAGGCCTTGAGGACCCCGGAGTAGGACGCCTTGTAGACGGGCGTGCCGACGACGACGCCGTCGGCGCGGGCGAACAGTTCGGTGGCCTCGACGATCGCCGGGTGCCGGAAGTCGGCGCCGAGCAGCGCCTCGGCCGGGACGGTGCGTACGTCGAGCGGTATGACCTCGTGGCCCTGTGCGGTCAGCCGCTGGTCGAGGTGGCGCAGCAGGCGATGGGTGCGCGAGGAGACGGAGGGGCTGCCGGAGACGGACAGGACCGTGGCCATGGTGATCCTCTTTCTGAGAGGTGCGGGGCGGTTCCGGCAGGCCGGGCGCGGCGCGCCGGCCGGCGTCGTCGGTGAGGCCGGGGCGGGCGGGCACGGCGGCGGACTCCTGCTCGCGGAGAACGACGGGGAATCGAGGGCGCCCGGGACGACGCGGCTTTCCCGCACCCGCCGGACCCGGCGGCCGGCCCCGGGCGACGAGCGCGCGGGACGGCGCGGGATTCAGGCGGTGCGGCGAAGAGGCGCGGTACGGTGAACGCGCGGCGGGAGGACGGCCCTTCGGGCGAGGGCCGTGGCCGCCGGGCGGGAGAAGGGGCGGCGGATCAGACCGCGAGGCAACAGGAGGCGCTGGAGACGCGCGCGAGGTCGACATGGCGTCGCCGCGTGAGGTCCAGTCGCATCATCATGTCGCCGATCGTGGCAGCCACCGCCGAACACAGTCAAGAAGAACCCGACCGGTCTCGCATCGCGGACCACCGGTTTTCACGTCCTGGCCAGGGCCGGGCGGGTGATGTCGGCCGATGTGGTTCCGTCCGGAACAGCCGGGCCGGACGGACTGTCCGTCGCCGCGCGATCCGGACGGAGCCGGGCCGTGTCGGCGTCCGCTCACGCATCGCTCACGTGTCTCGACGCAGCTCATGTCGTCCGCCGGGCGACGGAAGCCTTCGAAGCCGCCGTCCCGACCGGCCGGTCCGCCGAATCGAGGATCATGCCGGTGCCGCTCGGCGCGGCGACCGACGGGCGGGCCGTGGTGCGGCGGTGGAGGTCCGTCCGGGGTCACCGGGTCCTGAACCGGCGGTACAGGTTCCGGGCCACGTACACCCCCGGACCGCCGAAGCCGACGATGTCGACGCGTCCGTCGCCGGTGACGTCGGCGAGGAACCGAGGGTGGCGGTCGACCCTCCAGGCGCCCGCGGCGTCGCCGTATCCGAAGCCCCGGCACACCAGTTGAGCCTGCTCGAACCGGCCGTCGCCACGGCTGTGCGACACCCAGACCCCCTCGTCGCCGAAGCCGACGATGTCCGGGGCGCCGTCACCGGTGACGTCGGCGAGGAACCGGAGGTGCTTCCCGCTCGACCATCCCTGGGAGGTCCCGAAGTCGTTCAGGACGAGCTTCGAGGGCTCGAACGTGCCGTCGCCGCGCCCGTGCGCCACGACGACGCCCTGGGGGCCGAACCCGACGATGTCCAGCGCCCCGCCGCCGGTGGCCGCGACCAGGAACCGGGGGTGCTCCTCGACCGAGCTCCACCCCTGGTCGACTCCGAAGTCGTCCAGGACGTAGAGAGGTTCGGCGAACGTGCCTTCCTCGTCCTGGAGCGACACCCAGACGCCGTCGTCGTGGCAGCCGACGATGTCGAGCCGGCCGTCCCCGGTGGTGTCCACGAGGAAACGGGGATGCTTGTCCACGAGCCAGCCACCCGCCTTCTCGCCGTGCCCGAACGCCTTGAGGGCGGGTTCCTCGGCGAGCGGGGCGAACTTTCCTTCCTCGTCCTGGAGCGACACCCAGACGCCGTCGTCGTGGCAGCCGACGACGTCGAGCCGGCCGTCCCCGGTGGTGTCGACCAGGAAACGGGGATGCTTGTCCACGAGCCAGCCACCCGCTTTCCCGCCGCGCCCGAACGCCTTGAGCGCCAGTTCGCCACCCGGGGGCGCGAACGTCCCGTCCTCGCCCGAGGAGGAGACCCGAACACCGTCGTCGGCGAGCACGACGACGTCGGTCCTGCCTTCGCCGGTCGTGTCCGCGAGGGTCCACAGGTCCGTGGGATGCGAGGAGGGCGCGGCCTCGTGCAGGACACGTTCGTCGTCGAACGTCCCGTCCCCCCTGGAGGACGACGTCACGGCCCCCTTCGCGGGCTTGAGGCCCACGATGTCCTCTCGTCCCGCTCCCGTGGTGTCGGCGAGGAACCGCGCGCCGGGCCCGGCCCACCAGCCCGGCCGCCCGTCGGGAGAGCGGTTGCCCCCCTCGCTCCTCCACCCGCCGGCGGCCTGGTCGCTGCCGAACCGCTCCAGGACCAGCAGCACGTCGCTGAAGGAGGGCGCCGCGTCGGGAACGGGCCGCAGCGAGGCCGAGCGGACCAGTCGCCAGGACCGGCGGCCGTTCCAGTGATCCAGCGCCCCCCAGCGCAGGACCGGGTCGCTGACGCGCTCGGGCCCGGCCGGGACGAACCGCCACCGCTGGCTCTCCGCGCCGTCGTCGTACTCGCGCAGGACGACCCGGGTGTCGTCCTCACCGGGGTCGGCGAGGTCGAGGACGGCGCCGTGGGCCACGCCCTCGATGAAGTAGAGGCCCGCCTCGCCCTCGACGGGAACGACGTGCCATTGCTGGCCCTTCTTGCCGTCGGCGGCGTCCCACTGGCGGACACCGCCGTCCGCGGCGGCGGGATCGTCGAGCGCCTTGCCGCTGACCGCGTTGAGGATCACGTATCCCTGATCGTCCTGCGCGCCCTGCACAGGGGTGAGCCGCCACCGCTCGGGGCACGGGCCGTCGTCGGGGAAGTCGCGGACGACGAGCGCCCCGTCCGCGCCCGGCGCGGCCCTGCCGCCGAGGGTCTTCCCCGTGGCGGCGTTGACGATCTCCAGCTTCAGTTCTTCCGTGGGCACGGGCATCGTGGTGCCTCTTCCAGGCGGTGCGGACGTTGGCTCGGGACGGGAACGGCTCGGCGGTGGCCGCGGATCACGTGAAGACGTGGTGGTACGGGACGTTCCACTCGCTGGGCAGCCGGGGGTAGAACGTGTTGATGACCGTCCCGGTGAAGTCCCCGCCCCAGTTGTAGGTGAGGCGCGCCTCACTGCCGGCCGTCACCGCGTGGTCCTTGAACCCGAGGATGGCGTCGGGGTGGGTGATGGGCACGAAGGTGATCCCGCCCCACGGCGTCACCGTGACGACCCAGAGCTGGGTGTCCTCGGCCGCGCCGTTCTTCCCGCGCCACTTGTCGCCGACCTTGCCGGGGAGGCCGACCTGGACGGTGTCGGCCGTGCTCTTCGGGGCCTCCTGGTGGGCGGTGACGCGCCTGCGCTGCGGCTTCGGCGTGCCGTCGTCGCCGCGCCCGGCCTCGGTCTCGGCCGCGTCGGCGGGCTTGGGCTTCGCCTGGCCCGCGGCGCTCTCCAGGAAGTACAGCGGTCGCTGACCGAAGAAGCCGCCGGGGGTGATGTACCAGAGGTGGCCCTGCTCGTCCTTGGTGGCCGGATCGAGCGTGGTGGACAGCTGGATCCCCTTGTCGTGGCTCTCCGCCTTCAGCTCGGCGGGTCGCAGGTAGCCGCCGTTGAAGGCGTGGACGAGCATGACCGGCCGGTTCTCGACCAGTGCGGCCACGATCGCGTTGTCATAACTGTTCACCGCCACCGGGCCGCCGACCACCAAATTCGCCATCGCCGTGCGTTCTTGGGTGTACATCGCGGAAACCTCACCTGTTCTGGATATGGAGGACAACGCGTCGGGCGCTCAGTCCAGTGATCTATCACGCGGCATTACCGAGGACGCAACCGATCCCGGAAGAAATGGCCAGAAAACTGGCGAATGGCCGAAATGAATATCCATCGCTTCGTCAACGCCGCAGGTCAGATTACTCGTGAGCAGGACGAAGAAAAGCTGCCGATCAGATGATCGGCAGCGCTCACGAATTTCCCTACCGCGCCCTCGAAGGCAATCGATGAAACCTGGTCACCCGATTGAGCGTGCTCAGAGAAAAAACTTCTCGCCCCATGACGGCCGTGATAGCTTCCCTTTCCGGAACGTGCGCAGATTCCCATTCCCACTTCACCGAACGCGGTTCGACCGGATCAGTCGAGGACGAGGTATGCCTTCCAACGCGTACAACCTGGAACGGGCCAAGCGCCGGCCGCTGACGAAGAAGAACCTGCGGGAACTCGACATCGAGCAGAACTGGCAGTCCGTCCTGGACCACCCCGACCTGGTCTACGTCGACGACTACGGTGTGCGGCACAAGCCCGTCGGGTTCTCCGTGAACAAGTCGAGCTTCGGCTCCTTCCCCGGCTCCGCGTCCAAACTGGGCTGGCTCGCCTACATGAACCTCGGGGAGCCGCTGATCGAGGAGCGGCGTGACGTCGACCAGCCCCCGCCCGACACGTTCTCCTCGCGCACCTACGTCAACCGCAGCGAGAAGTCCTCGATGACCTTCACCGACTCGGTCGACTTCACCGTGTCGAACGAGGTCACGTGGTCGCTCGGCGGAGAAGCCCAGTTCACCTTCGGCGGCAGCGTGGGCGCGGAGCTCCAGCTGATGCTCCAGAACCACCTGCAGTTGGACCTCCAGTCGCAGCTCCAGACACAGGTCCAGAACGACCAGGAGAACAAGAACACGAACACGGTGACCAAGGAGAACAGCAAGGACGACATCGGCACGGACATCGCGGACGCCACCGAGACGAACATGAAGAACTCGGCGGCGAACTCCGCGGCGAACTCGGTCACGAACTCGGTGGCGTTCACGACCCAGGGCAGCGCCACCGGCAGCGCGGAGCTCAACGCCCAGTTGATGCTGGGGATCACGGCTTCCGTCGGCGGCTCCCTGACCACCAGCTGGGCCTCGCACTCGCAGATCTCCGGCGAGGTCCCGGCAGGCTGCCGCGTGGAGACCATGGTCACGCAGCGGCGTTGCCGCAGGCAGTACTCCTACGAGATCCCGGTGACCTTCTCCGGGCTGCTCGCGGTGATGTACGACGTGCCGGTGGCGGTCCTCTCTCCCCCGCAGCCCGGGGACCACCCGGGCCTCGAACGGCTGGTCGCCCGCGACATCGGCGACATCAACCTGGCGGGCGGCGGCTTCCGTATGAAGGGGTGGGCCGAGGTCGTCTCCGCCTTGGACGTCCACCACACGATGTTCGACGCCGAGAGCCTGGCCGGCAGCGAACGAGAGCTGCACAAGCAGCCTTGACCGGGCGGGCGGACGGCGCCGCCACAACGACGACCAGGGGTGATGACCATGGTGTTCGACAACATCTTCGGCTTCGCGGGCAGGGGAGCGGGGCTCTTCTCCGTGACCACCGACAGCACGAAGCCCCAGCCGGGGGCGGGCGTCGACTTCGAGGACGCCGATGACGACACGTACGACGACACGAGCACGAGCCTGTTCGACAGCGCGATCCACGGGGCTTCCTCCCGGGCGAAGATCGTGCAGGAGCAGTCCCCCGAAGCGCGGGCCGTTCTGGGCTTCCTCGGCTCCTTGATCCAGACCACGCAGGCGTCGGCCGGTGCACAGGACCGGTACGCCCAGGATCCCGGCTCGGTGTCCGCGGCGGCGTCCGCCGGCATGCGGGAGTCCAGTGCGACGGTGAAGCAGCACGGCGACCTCCAGAAGGACGAGGACCTGGAGAGCAGGCCGAAGAAGAGCGACTACAGCAAGCCGCCCAAGGCCCCGGAGACCCCCAAGGCCTCCAAGCCGACCGCCGAGGACCCGTCCGCCTCCCAGTAGGGACCCGGCCCCCGAGGGGCCGGAGGGCGAAGTCGCCCTCCGGCCCCTCGCGCGTCACACGGGGAGCAGGTGCCACTGCCGGTTCCGGTGGTCGCCCTCCGCCCCGTCCTGTGTGATCGCCGCGCGGGCGTTGGTGTCGGTCCGCAGGAGCAGACCGCTGTTCCGGTTCGCGATCTCGTACGTCGCGGGGGTGCCGTTCACGGAGCCCACGGGGATCAGCCTCCAGTGCTGGTGGCGTGCGTCGCCGCCCTCGTAGGCGCGCTGCGCGACCGCCGCGCCGGTCGCCTCCCGCGCCCCGACGACCTCCAGGACCTTGCCGCTGCGCACGTTCTCGATCGTGTAGAGGACGTCACCCTCGTCCTGGCCCGCCACGACCAGCCGCCATCGCTGGTGGTCCCGGGGAGCGGCGAGCGACTGGTGGATTTCGGCCCCGTCCTTGACGGACTCGCGCAGGACTCCCATCCGCAGCCTGCTGCGGACGTTGGCCCAGGAGACCACGGTGCCCGAATCGGGCAGCCCGGCCATCCTCGCCGACGCGACCTTCCGGATCCGGTGGTTGGCGTGGTCGGCGATGTAGAGGGTGTCGACGCAGTCCACGGCGATCCCGTACGGGCTGTTCAACCGGGCCGAGGCCGCCGGGCCGCCGTCACCGCCGAAGTCCGCGGCGCCTGTGCCGGCGACCGTGCTGATCTTCCCGTCCGCCGTCACCTTCCGGATCCGGTGGTTGTGGTAGTCGGAGACGTAGAGGGTGCCCGCGCTGTCGACCACCACTCCCACAGGGGTGTTCAGCCGGGCCGAGGCCGCCGGGCCGCCGTCGCCGCCGAAGTCCTTGGCGCCCGTGCCGGCGACCGTGCTGATCTTCCCGTCCGCCGTCACCTTCCGGACCCGGTGGTTCTCGGCGTCGGCGATGTACAGGTTGCCCTCGCCGTCCACCGCCACTCCGTACGGGCCTCTCAGCCGGGCCGAGACGGCCGGGCCGCCGTCGCCGCTGAAGTCCTTGGCGCCCGTGCCGGCGACCGTGCTGATCTTCCCGTCCGCCGTCACCTTCCGGACCCGGTGGTTGTTGTAATCGGCGATGTAGAGGACACCGTCACTGTCCACCGCCACCCCGAACGGGCGGTCCAACCGGGCGGCGGTGGCAGGCCCGCCGTCACCGAGGAAGCCCTTGGCGCCCGTGCCGGCGACCGTGCTGATCTTCCCGTCCGCCGTCACCTTCCGGACCCGGTGGTTCTCGGCGTCCGCGATGTAGACGGCGCCCTCGGCGTCCACCGCCACGCCGCGCGGATAGTTCAACTGGACGGAAAGGGCCGGGCCGTTGTCTCCCTTGGTCCCCGCGGTGCCGCTCCCCGCGATCGTGCTGATCTTGCCGTCGGTCGTGATCCTCCGGATCCGGTGGTTGCTGTAGTCGCAGACATAAAGGGCGCCGGCGCCGTCCACGGCGACCCCGCACGGGCGGTTCAACTGGGCCGAAAGCGCGGACTCGCCATCCCCTTTGGCCCCCGACTCCCCCGTACCCGCGACCGTACGAATCGGAGGATCCGCGTGCTCGCCACCTGTGGTGGTCTCGTGGGCAGTGCTCATCGTCATCCCTTCGCCGTCCACCGGGCGGCCACTACGAGTGGTCGCTGCATGACTCCAGAAAGTCACAGAGGCGTTGGGTTGGCAAGATCACCTTCCGGGTGTACCGCGCACAGCACGTTGACGAGGCACGGCACCGGACCGGCCGCCGGTCCCCGTCGGACGTGCGCCGCAGAGGTCCGAGGGGCCGGGCCGTACGTCCGCACCGCCCTGACGGTCAGCGGGCGGTGCAGTGCGCGGCCGGTCGGCCGCCGACGGCGAAGTGACGGCGCGGCCCTCGGGCCCGACCCGGTCCTGACCCTTGTCGGCCCACATGCCGTCCGCCTTGAACGCGTCGGCGAAGGCGAGGGTGTACGTCCCGGTGATCAGACGCCCGAGTGCGAACTCGCGAAAGAAGACGCGTTCGTACGGTGGCCGGGCGCCACCGACGGTGATCTTCTCGGTGCTACGTCCCAGAGGTAGTACGCGACACCCCGTCAGGTATGGGATTCGGAGCAGTTGTTCTTGTGGTTTCCGGTCCAGTCGCTCAGGGCGGGGACCACGGCGAGTTCCTGGACGCACACGTCGGCGGCGGTGAAGTTCCAGGTGTCCGGCGCGTCGACCCCACGGCCGAGATCGCCGTCGTCGTCAGCGGCGGAGGCGGGTGTGACGGCGGAGAGGACCGCGGCGGCCAACAGGCCGCAAGTGATGATCTTTCGCATGAGCGGTCAACGTGTCCCCGCTCCCGCGGGTCACTCGGGGTCGGATCAGGTGGTCTCCGGTCCTGGGGAACCGGCGGCACCCTGGCCGGCAGGTCGTGTCTCCGACCCGGACGGCGGATGCCCTGCGGTCGAAGCGACCGCAGGGCATCAGGGTCGGCGGGCCGGCGGAAGGGAACTCCGAACCGGCCGGTCATGCTCGTCCACGCCTTCAACGGCGGCTACCTGCGACCCGCCGAACTGAAGGCGGAGAGCCACGACAAGGGAATCCAGCTGTCCACCACGCTCGACCCGGCCACCGAGGACGAGCAGGGCCACCTCTGGTTCATCCCCCCGGCGGCTCCTCAGGAAGGGCTCATGCCTCCGGGCGCGGGCCGTCGCTCTCCTTCAGTCCGCCTCCGCGGCGGGCACCACGACCAGGAAGGCGTCGTCCTCCAGGTCCATCACCACCGTGGCGGGCTGTCCCTCCGCGCGGCGCCGCGCCGCGTACTCCTCGGCCGGCCACGACCCGCGCGGACAACCTGCGGGAAACCGTTCCAACACCTTCGCACCCATACCGGCAGACACCTCCGCATGTCCTCGTCCGCTGCCCTGAACCGGAGCGACTCGTACAATCCGCCTGCCCGCAGAAGACGAGAGCATGTGCGCGCGTCCGCGCGGGGTCAGTCCGGCGGGACGAGCCAGGGGTCCTGAGGCAGTGGAGTGCCGGTCTCGATCAGGGACTTCAGGTTGGACAGCACCGCGGGCCAGCCCCGGGCCGCCGCCGCCCGGTCCGCCGCGTCCCGCAGGTCCTCGTGGGTGACGGTGAGCCGGACGATGTCGCCGTGGGGCCGGACGGCGAAGGTCACCCGCGAGGGCCGGTTCTCCTCGTCCCCGGGCGGCGCCCAGGTGGTCACCAGCAGGGTCGGGCGGTCGGCCGTGACGACGGTCCCGACGACGTCGGCGATCCCGGAGCCGTCAGTGCGCACGTGTGCCCAGCGGGAGCCCGGCGCCCAGTCCGAGACGTTGCCGTGGCCCCAGTAGACGGCGGTGAGGTCGGCGTCCGTCAACGCGTCCCAGACCGCCTCGGGTGTGCTCTCGACGTAGCTGACGTACACATAGCTCGGCTGGTCGGTCATGGCTTCCTCGGCGGCGGGGCCAGGTCGGTGCAGTCTCCCCCGGCCCCGCCGCGCCGGACCGGCAGGCGGGTGTTCCTCTGCGTGTCGCGCGTCAGCCGACGTCGAGCGCCGTGTCGTCGAGGACGAACGACGTCTGGAGCTTGGAGCCCTCGGTGCCGGTGAACTTCACGGTGATCTTCTGCCCGGCGTAGCCGCCGAGGTCGAGGACGCGCCGGGTGTATCCGGTGGCGGCGTCGAGGTTGGAGTACGTCGCCAGGGTGGCCAGGACGGCGCCGGAGCTGTTGAGGACCTGCGCCTTGAGGGTGTCGTAGGCGGTGGCGGTGGTCTCCGCGGTGTCGACGTGGAGGTAGAAGCTCAGCGTCGCGCCGCAGCCGGCCGGGATGGTCGCCGACTGGGAGAGGGTGTCGGTGGTGGCGGTGCCGTTGCCGTCGAGCCAGGCGTAGTACGAGCCCGAACGCGCCTTCTGTGCGGTCGAGTTGGTGATGACGCCGCTGCTGGCGCTCCAGGTGGAGGCACCCGACTCGAACCCGCTGTTGCCGAGCAGTTGCGCGGCCGTGCAGGAACCGGTGCCGCCGCCACCGCCGGTGGTGGTGCCCGAACCGGCCAGCCAGGCGGTGGCGTTGAGGGCGAGGGCGGCGTTGGTGGCGCCGGGGTCGTTCCAGCCGTCGTAGAGGGTGTTGCCGGACTGGCCGGTGCCGTCGTCGATGGGCGAGCTGTCGCCCCAGAAGGCGACGCGGCCCTTGCCGAAGGCGCTGGTGACGAAGAACGCCCCGGTGTTCCCGGAGTAACCGCTGCGGTAGACCAGGCCCTTGACGGCGGAGTTGTCGGCCGGCTTGAGGGTGGCCGTGGTGCCGTTGGCGAACAGGCTCTTGGTGACGGTGCCGAAGGAGCCGTGCAGAACCGGGTCGGCGCTGTCGTTCACGGCCGCCGGGTAGCCGGAGTCGATGTTGAGCGCGTCGATGGAGAAGCCGAACGGGTCGGTGGCGTCGACGCTGTTGTTGCTCATCAGATCGTTGAGGATCTGCACCGAGTCCTTGCCGTCGTTGTTGCGGTCGGACGCGTTGTGGTCGGAGATCATGAACAGCCCGCCGCCGTTCTTCACGAAGTTCATGATCGCGGTCTTCTCGGCCGCCGTGAACGCCGTGTTCGGCTCGGGCAGGACCAGGGTGTCGAAGTTCGCCAGGTCGGTCGCCGACGAGCCGCCGTAGGCGAGGCTCGAACCGGACGACAGCGTCTTGAGGCTGTAGCCGCCGGTCTTCTGGAGGGCCACGCCCCAGGAGGAGAGGGCGCCGGTCCAGTCGGTCTCGGCGGACGGGGAGGGGTCCTGGCCGAGCGGGTCGGGCTGGCTGGTGGAGATGATCCAGTCGGCGTTGCCCGCGGTCTCGGCGTGGGCGTTGTCGAACAGAACGCGGTGGGTGGTGGCGGCGGCCGCGTGGGCGGGCGCGGCGCCGGCGGACGCCTGCACGGCGGCCGAGGCTGCGAGCAGGCCGAGAGCGGCCAGGGCGGTGGGGAGCCTGTGGGGGGACCTGCTGAATCCGAGCATCCGGCGAACCTCCGAGTGGGGTGAGGCGGGGAGCGGTGCGGGTGCGGCATCTGCGCGCGTAGACCCGGCCGAGCGGGTCGAGTGTTCTACACGCGTCGACTGATTGAAAGGTACATGGCATAGCTGAACGGTGAACAGAAAGTCCCGGCAATGACACGAACGGATTGCCCGTGTCCCCAGTGGGCATGCGAACACCGCAAGGGCGTGCGACGAAGAGGGGCGAAGATGGAGATCAGCGGCATCATCAGTGCCATCGTCATCGGCATCATCATCGGTGCCCTGGGACGGCTCGTCGTCCCGGGCCGACAGCACATCGGCATCCTCTGGACGATCCTCATCGGCATCGTGGCGGCGCTCATCGGAGCGGCCATCGCGAGCGCGCTCGGCGTGGACGACACCAAGGGCGTCGACTGGATCGAGTGGCTCATCCAGATCGCTCTCGCCGCGGTCGGCGTGATCGCGCTGGACCGGGCGAAGGCGGGCAGCCGCTGAACCGGTCGCAGGAGGCGCGGCACGCGAAGAGACGGTGACGCCCGTCCGGCCGCGCCCCTGTTCGAAGGCCCGTGGGGCCGGTGGAACCGTTCACGAACGGTTCCACCGGCCCCTCATCGCGTCCACGGCCGCCCGCACGCCCCCGCGCCCGCGGCCGCGCGCTCACCAGGCCGCGGCTACGGCTCGTACGTGTACGGCGTCGTCGTGGTCAGCGGGGCGAAGCCGAGCCGTTCCAGGATGGGGCGGCTGAGGTCGGAGGCGTCGACGTGCAGGTGGCGGTAGCCGCGCTCGGCGGCGACGCGGGCGCGGTGGGCGACCAGGGCGCGGTAGAGGCCCCTGCCCCGCCACGCCGCCACGGTGCCGCCGCCCCACAGTCCGGCGAAGTCCGTGCCGGGCGGCAGGTCCGTGCGGGCGGCGCTCACCGGCTCGTCACCGGCCAGGGCGACCACGGCGACCAACGTCTCCGGCGCGGCGGCGAGTTGGGCGAGGACGCGGTGGCGCAGCCGGGAGCCGTCGGCGCCGAAGGCCCGCTCGTGCACGGCGACCAGCGCGTCGACGCCGGCCGCGTCGGTGACGGCGCGCAGCCGGACCCCTTCGGGCGGGGGGACGTCGAGAGCGAGGTCCGCGATCTCGGCGACCATCAGCGTCTCGGTCGGCTCGGGTGTGAAACCCGCTGCCGAGAGCCGCTGTCCGAGGTCCGCGGGGCGGTCGTGCCCGTACAGCTTCCACTCGAAGGCGCGGCCCAGGGCCCCGAACCGGGCGATCTGCCCGGCGATCGCCGCGTCGGCGTCCTGCTCGTCCAGCGCCGACCACAGCACGCCGTTCCAGTCCCGGGCGCCGGCGCCGACGTGGCGCACCACACCGCCGACGCGCTCGATCCGCGCCCCGGGCCCGTCGGGCCGGGCGCCTTCGCGCAGTTCCTGGTCATAGCGGGCGAGCACGGCGGCGTGATCCATACGGCCACTTCAGCAAACGGGGGTGCCGGGGGCAACGGGATTAAGGGGACGGGGGCCTTGGCCGGGCATGGGACCGGCCTCCGGTCCGGGTCCTGTCGGGGACCTGGGCCGGAGGCCGGGCCGGGGCTGGGCGGGCCCCACCGGTCATGTCACGCGTGCGGTGGGGCCGATGCCGGGGCCGGGGTCCGCCTCAGCGGTTGGCCCCGGCACGGGAGCGCCGGTACAGGACGGCGCCGCCGAGCAGCAGCGCCGCGCTGGCCGCGGCGGCCGGCAGGGTGGCGTCCGCGCCGGTGTGGGCGAGGGACGGCTCCGTCTTCGGCGCGGCCACCGGGTGCGGCAGCGGCTTCGGCTTCGGCGCGGTCCGCTCCGGCGGCGTGACCGGCGCGGGCGCCGGCTCGTCCACCGAGCCGTTGGTGGAGGTGTTGCCGGTGGCCGGGTTGCCCACGCCCACGACGTTCACGCTGTTGCCGGTGACGTTCACCGGGACGTGCACCGGGAGCTGGACGACGTTGCCCGAGAGCACCCCGGGCGAATCCTTTCCGCTCGCCTGGGCGGTCGCACCGTCGGCCGAGGGCGCCCGATCCCTCCCGGCGGACGCGTTGGCGCAGTGGTTGCCGGCGGCGGGGTTGAGCAGCCCCACCACGTTGACCGTGTTGCCGCACACGTTGACCGGGATGTGCACCGGGAGCTGAAGGGTGTTGCCCGAGAGCACTCCCGGCGAGCCCACCGCCGCGCCGTCCGCCGCGGCACCGCCGTCGGCGGCGAACGCCGCGGACACCGGCACCGTCATCACCATCGCGCCTGATGCGGCGGCGGCGACGGCGAGCACACCGTTTCGGGTAACCCGTTTCATAGGTTCTGTGCCTTCCAGACTTGGTCGCGGGCGCTCGCCCGCACCGGGTAAAACGCTGGTGAACGATCGGGGTTATGGCCGCCCGGCCATTCACCCTTTCGGGCGTCCCGGATTTCGAATGCCGCGTGGAACCTCGCACGGGCGGCCGACGCGGAGGTGCCCCGGTCCGGCGAGGTCTCGCCGGGAGGCGGTCCGTGCCGAGTCCTCTTATGGTGAGCGAGGGCGTTGTCCCGGTCCGCGGCGGCGCGTCCCTGGAGGCAACGATGCGGGCGAAGCTGTCGTCGCGATGCGCGGCCCGGCGTTGCGCGGGCGCCGGAGCCGTCGCGCTCACCCTTCTCGGATCCTCCCTGCTCGCCCCGGCGGCGGCCGCGAGCGGCGGACAGCCGGGCCTGGAGCGCTTCTACCGCCAGAAGGTGGCCTGGTCGGCGTGCGAGGGCGGCGCGCCCGAGGACATGCAGTGCGGGAAAGTGACCGTCCCCGTCGACTACGCCCGCCCGGGCGCGGGCACCCTCGACCTGGCCCTGGCCCGCTACCGTGCGACCGGCCCGGCCAGGCGGGGCTCGGTGGTGCTGAACTTCGGCGGCCCGGGCGGCTCGGGCGTCGCCTCGCTCGGCTCGGACGGCAAGCAGTTCATGGACCTGACCAACGGCTACGACGTGGTCTCCTTCGACCCCCGGGGCGTCGGCCGCTCCTCCCCCGTCAGCTGCGGGGTGGACGCCGGCGGGGCCGCCTCGGACAGCGGCGGCACGAACGACGCCGATCTCGCGGACGCGCAGGCCGCGCGCAAGGTGCTGGACGAGTGGAAGAAGGTGGCGGCCGAGTGCGCCCGCGACTCCGGCCCGGTCCTGCCGCACATCGGCACCGTCGACGCGGCCCGCGACCTGGACGTCATACGCCAGACCCTCGGCGACGACAAGCTGAACTACCTCGGCTTCTCCTACGGCACCCGGCTCGGCGCGGTGTACGCCGCCGAGTTCCCCGGCAAGGTGGGCCGCATGGCCCTGGACGGGGTGGACACGCTGACCGAACCCCTGGCCGAGCAGGGCCGGGTCGCCGCCGAGGGCCAGCAGACGGCGCTGGACGACTTCCTCGACTGGTGCGTGCGGGACCTCGCGTGCCCGTTCGGACAGGACCGGCGCCGGGCCGGCGACCAGGTGCTGCAACTCGTCCGGTCGCTCGACGAGAACCCGGTGCCCACGGGTTCCGGCGGCAAGCTGTCCGGCCAGGACCTGGTGGGCGCGATCGGCCAGGCGCTCTACAGCAGATCGCTGTGGCCGTCCCTGGAGCGGGCGATCGCCTCGCTGGTCGAGGACGGGGACACCAGGGGCGTGCAGGCCTTCTCCCCGCTCGGCGCCGCTCCCCCGGGCCCGGCGGTCCGGCAGCGGGACGCGGTCCGGGCGGGCGGCGGACTGACGGACGGCGGTGCGGTGCCGCCGGACAACATGGCGGCCGCGAACATGGCGATCAACTGCGCGGACGACCCGGACCGGCCAGCCGCCGCGCAGCTCACCGCGGACCTCGGCCGGCTGGCCGCCGACTACCGGCAGGCCTCGCCGGTCTTCGGCCGGTACCGGCTCAACGAGCTGCTGATGTGCTACGGCCGGCCCAGGGGCACCGAGTACATCCGCGAGAAGGTCAAGGACGTGCACACGGCGAAGATGCTGCTCGTGGGCACGCGCGGCGACCCGGCGACGCCGTACCGCTGGACCGTGGAGACCGCGCGGCGGCTGGGCTCGTCGGCCGTGGTGCTCGACAACCGGGGCGACGGCCACACCGGCTACGCGTCCTCCACGTGCGTGCACCGGAAGGTGGACGACTTCCTCCTCTACGGCTCCCTGCCGCCCGACGGCAGCTCCTGCCCACCGGACGCGGAGCCGGACGACGGCGGGTGAGCCGGACAGCGAGCCGAGCCGGGCGGACAGGCGCGCCGGGCGGGCGGGCGCGCCGGACGGGCGGGCGCGCCGGACGGGCGGGCGCGCCGGACGGGCGGGCGCGCCGGACGGGCGGGTCAGCCGGTGACGATCTCCGGGCGGTACAGGTCCAGCCACAGCGCGAGGTCGAGGGTCTTCTCCAGGCCGCGCCGGGCCGCCTGCGTGCTGACGGGGGCGTCGCGGTAGGCCGCCTCGCGCACCCGCTCGCGGTCGACCAGGTCGAACACCGGGTGACCCGGCCGGGCGAGCAGCTCCTTGACGTGGCCCTGGAGGGCCTGCGCGTACGCGGGGTCCTGGGTGGAGGGGTAGGGGCTCTTGACCCTGTCGTACACGGACTTGGGCAGCAGGTCCGCGGTGGCCTCCCTGAGCAGGGTCTTCTCCCGGCCGTCGTACGACTTCAGGGACCAGGGCGCGTTGTAGACGTACTCGACGAGCCGGTGGTCGCAGAAGGGCACGCGGACCTCCAGGCCGACCGCCATGCTCATCCGGTCCTTGCGGTCCAGCAGGACGCGGACGAAGCGGGTCAGGTGCAGGTTGCAGATCCGCCGCATCCGGTACTCGAAGTCGCTCTCGCCGTCGAGGCGCTCGATGCCGGCGACGGCGGCGCGGTAGCTGTCGTCGACGTAGCGGGGCAGGTCGAGGGCGGCCGCGAGGTCCGGGCGCAGCACGTCGCCGTCGTCGCCGAAGTCGCGGTGGAAGCGGACCAGCCAGGGGAAGGTGTCGGCGCGGCGCGCCTCCTCGTCGAAGAACTGGAGGTAGCCGCCGAACACCTCGTCGGCGGACTCGCCGGACAGGGCGACGGTGGAGTGGTCGCGGATGCTGCGGAACAGCAGGTAGAGCGAGGCGTCCATGTCGCCGAAGCCCAGCGGCAGGTCGCGGGCGCGCAGCACCCTGGCCCGCACCTCCGGGTCGGCGAGGGTCTGCGAGTCCAGCACGATGTCCTGGTGGTCGGTGTGGGATGCCTCGGCCACGTCGTGGACGAACGGGGTGTCGGGGGTGGCCCGCAGTTCGTCGGCGACGAAGCGGTCGCTCTGGCCGACGAAGTCGACGGCGAAGCTGCGCACCTTCTCGCCGCGCTCGGCCAGCTGCCGGGCGGCCAGCGCGGTCATGGCGGAGGAGTCGAGACCGCCGGAGAGCAGGGTGCAGCGGGGCACGTCGGCGACGAGCTGGCGGCGCACGATGTCGTCCAGCAGGGTGCGGACGGTGGCGACGGTGGTGTCGCGGTCGTCGGGGTGCGGACGGGTCCGAAGCGTCCAGTAGGCGCGGGTGCGCGGGCCGGTGCGGTCGACGGTGACGACGGTGCCGGGCTCGACCTCGCGCATGCCGTCCCACACGGCGTGTCCGGGGGTCTTCACGAAGGTGAACAGCTCGCGCAGGCCGTCGAGGGTGACCCGGCGGCGGGCCAGCGGGTTGGCGAGGATCGCCTTGGGCTCGGAGCCGAACAGGACGCCGTCGGGGGTCGGGTGGTAGTAGAACGGCTTGATGCCCATGCGGTCGCGGATCATCACGAGCTTGTCGTGCCGGCCGTCCCAGACGGCGAAGGCGTACATGCCGTTGAGCCGCTCGGCGACGGCGTCGCCCCACTCGAGGTAGCCGCGCAGCACGACCTCGGTGTCGGAGTCGGTGGTGAAGCGGTGGCCGCGCCCGGCGAGGTCGGCGCGCAGTTCGGTGAAGTTGTACGCCTCCCCGGAGTAGACGAGCGCGACCGTGCCGTCCGGGGTGGCGGCGGTCATGGGCTGGCGGCCGCCGGGCAGGTCGATGATGGCGAGCCGGCGGTGTCCGAGGGCGGCGGGGCCCTCGGTCCAGGTGCCGCGGTCGTCCGGACCGCGGCAGGCCATCGTCTCGGTCATCGCGTTCAGTGTGGCGGCCTCGGCGCTCAGGTCGCGGTCGAAGGAGATCCAGCCGGTGATGCCGCACATGTCCAACCTCCTGGCGAGAACCAGTTGCATCCTGCACCTATATGACGAGCGTGTGCCTCCGGCGGCCGGCGGTCAACGCGGCCGTAACAGGAACGCCCGTGCGCGCCTCGCACTTTCGGCCGCCCTTTGCTCCCGCGACACCCGCGATCCGGCCGCCCACCAGGCAGGGGCCGCCAGAATTCGGCCATTGGCAAAGATTCACCCAACATCCCCGATCGCCTACGATCCGGCCCTCGCCGCGGCCTTCGGGCGACAAGGCGGCCACCGCAACCAACTACCCCGCACGGCCGCCCCGATTACTCCAAATGCCCGATATGCGAATCGGCCCTATGGTGCTGTCATGGAGCACGATCTGAGTCCCGCGACCCTGGCCGAGCTGCGGCGCCCGCGCAGCTATCCCGCGGTGTCCGTGCTGACGCCGACGCACCGCCGGGAACCCGACAACAACCAGGACCGGGTCCGGCTGCGCAACGCCGTGGCCGAGGCCAAGAAGCAGCTGGAGAGCGACCCGGCGGTCACCCGGGAACGGCGTTACGACGTCGAACGCCAACTCGACCAGGCACTCTCCGAGGTGGACCTGACCTACGCCGAGGACGGCCTGCTGATCTTCGCCGCCCCCGGTGAGCACCAGGTGTGGTCGCTGGGCCGCACCGTTCCGGAGCGGGTGGTGCTCTCGGACACCTTCCTCACCCGCAACCTGGTCTCCGCGCACGCCGCCGAGCGCCCCTTCTGGGTGCTCTCCCTCGCCGCCGACCGCGTGACCCTGTGGAGCGGCGGCGGCGGCCGGGTCACCGAGGATCGCGTCGGCGGCTTCCCGCGCACCCGTGACCTCGCGGAGAACTTCGACGCCGAACGGCAGGAGCAGGTCGGCGACGCGCCGAGCGCCTTCCGCGACGAGCGCACGTACCGCTTCCTGCGCGAGGCGGACGCCGCGATGAGCACGCTGCTGCGCCGCTACCCGCGCCCGCTGTACGTCACGGGTGAGCCGGGGGCGCTGGCGGTCCTGGACGAGCTGGGCGGCGTCGCCCGGCAGGCGGTGCACGTGCCGCACGGCGGCCTGGCGCACGGCTCCCCCGACGCCGTGTGGCGGGCGATCGCGCCGGTGCGTGAGGAGCAGAACCGCCGGCGGACGGAGGCCGTGGCCCGGGAGCTGGAGGCGGCCCGGGGACGCAAGGAGTTCGCGGCCGGCGTCGACGAGCTGTGGCGCACGGCCCAGGAGGGCCGGGTACGGCTGCTGGCCGTCGAGGAGAACTACCGGGTGACGGTGCGCGACGACGCCGGCGCCCACCTGGTGCCGGCCGAGGGCGGCGACCTCGACGCCCGCGAGGACATCGTGGACGAGATCGTCGAACGGTGCCTGGAGACCGGGGCCGAGGTGCGCTTCGTCCCGGACGGCATGCTCGGCGACGAGCAGGGCATCGCCGGCGTGCTGCGCTACTGACGGCCGCTCCCGCCGCCCGCCGTCCGGCGTCTACGCTACGGCGTGGTGATCGTCGGCGAGGAGGGAGCGGCGGATGGCTGACCTGCTGGGCGTGGCCGTGCTGGGTGCCGGGCACATGGGGGCCGATCACGTACGGCGCCTCGACCGGGTGGTGAGCGGCGCCCGGGTGGCCGCGGTGGCGGACCCCGACACCGCGCGGGCGGCCGCGGCCGTCGCCGGGATCGAGGGGGCGTCCGTGCACGCCGAGGCGGCGGCCGCGCTGGCCGCCCCCGGCGTCCAGGCGGTGCTGATCGCCTCGCCCGGGCCCGCGCACGAGGAGGCGCTGCTCGCCGCCTTCGCGCGCGGCCTGCCGGTGCTGTGCGAGAAGCCCATGGTGCCCGACTCGGCGGGCGCGCTGCGGGTGGCGCGGGCCGAGGCGCGACTCGGGCGCCGGCTCGCCCAGATCGGTTTCATGCGGCGCTACGACGCCGGGTACCTGCGGCTGAAGTCGCTGCTGGACAGCGGGGAGTTGGGGCGCGCGCTGATGCTGCACTGCGTGCACCGCAACGTCTCCTCGCCGCCGCACTTCACCAGCGCCATGCTGATCAACAGCTCGGTCGCGCACGAGATCGACGCGGCGCGCTGGCTGCTGGGCCAGGAGCTGACCGCGGTGACCGTGCTGCGTCCGGCGTCCTCCGCCGGCGCGCCCGCGGGGCTGGTGGACCCTCAGTTCGTGCTGTTCGAGACCGAGCGGGGCGCGTTGGTGGACGTGGAGGTCTTCGTCAACTGCGGCTTCGGCTACCAGGTGCGCTGCGAGGCCGTGGGCGAGACGGGCAGCGCCCGGATCGGCGAGGAGCACGGCATGGTCGTGACCGCGCGGGGCGGCGCGCGCGAGGAGGTGCCGCAGGACTACCTGGTGCGCTTCGCCGACGCCTACGACCGCGAGGTCCAGGCATGGGTGGACGCCACCCGGCGCGGGCGGGTCACCGGGCCGAGCGCGTGGGACGGCTACGCCGCCTCGGTGGTCGCGGAGGCCGGGGTCCGCTCCTTGACGGACGGCGGCCGGGTGCCGATCGACCTGGCCGCCCGGCCGGACCTGTACGCACCGGCCGGCCGCTGAGAGCGGCCGGCGGGCGACGCCGTGCGGAGTCGCCCTCCGGGCGCCCGGCCCTGTGCGCCCCCGGAGTGCGCGCCGCGGACCGCCGTGAGCCGTCGTACGCCGCTGCGCGCCGCCGCGAGCCGTCCGGGCCCCCGGCCGACCCCCTCCCCCGAGCGGCGCTCGTGCCGTTCAGACCGTGCCGAACAGGGCGTCGAGCCCTTGTTCGACGGCCGCGCCCACGTCCTCCTGGCCGGGGGCGACCACGGCGTAGCTGCGCAACAGGAAACGGCGCAGTGCCGCGGTGTCGAACTGCAGGAGGGCCATGCCGGCCGGCGCGTGCAGTTCGAGCACCGTCCGGGCCGCGCCGCAGGGCCACAGGTGCACGTCCCCCGTGCCGGCCGGGCGGGCGAGGCCCTCCTCCAGCAGGGACCGGGCGAACGTCCAGGAGACCTCCGCACCGTCGACGGACGCCTCGGGCGGGAAGTCCACGTGCACGGCCAGCGGGTCGGCGGCGGCGTAGCGCAGCGTGGCGGACGCGACGAGTTCCCGCTCGTCCAGGGTGATCAGACGGGCTTCGGCTGTCTGTTCGAGGGTGATGTCCATGCTCGGTCCCCCTACGGGTCATGGGTCGGCCGGTTTCGCCGTGTCTCCTTAGGAGTCCGCAGGGGCCGTTCGCAGTACGCCCGATCCGGGTCCAATTGATGTGACCTGCGTCACCCTCCCGTCGAGGGACGCCGCGAACCGGTCGAGACGGAACACGTTGCCGTCGAACACCTACATGAGCGTCCGCCCCGACGCCCCCGCGGACCGTCGCATCACGTACCGGCGCTACGTCCCGCCCGTCCGGGCGCGTACGCCGAAGAGACCGGGGAGCCACGCCGGGAAGACGCTGGCATATGCCAGAGGCACCACCGGCGCGGGTGTCGCCAAATCCCTTACGGGCCGTCGCCCGCTGTGCGACAGTCGTGACGGTCCCTCCCGCCGCCCCGGCCCACCGTCCCCGCATCGGAGTGCGTCATGCCGTCCCCACTGTCCGCGGACCCCTCGTCGGCCCTGCCGTCGGGGCGCGGCGCGGTGGACGCCCTGATCACTCAGGCGCGCCGGCTGAAGGGCGAGGTGGTCGCCGTACGGCGGGAGGCGCCGGGCGACACCGCCGACCCGCAGGGCCGCTGGGAGCGCGCCCTGTGCGATCTGGCGCTGCACCAGCTCGCCGATCTGGACGCGCACTTGGCGCAGCTGCGAGACGGTCCGCCGCTCTCGCCGGCCGCGGCCGCTCCCGACGGCCCCGGGGCCGACGCTGCCCCGGAGCCGTCCGGTGCGCCGCACGGTTCACTGCTGAGCCGGGTCGGCAGCGCGGAGTGGAACCTGCTCACGGACGAGGCCGGCTGGTCCGCCGAGCTGTACCGGATCCTCGGTCTTGACCCGGCCGGACCCGCCCGCACCCTCGACGAGCTGCCCTCCCTGGTGCTCGACGAGGACCGCCCCCTGCTGACCGCCCTGGTCACCGACTGCCTGGTCGACGCCCGGCCGGTGGAGGGCGAGTTCCGTGTCGTCCGGCCGGACGGAGCGGTCCGCACGGTGCATTTGATGGGCGAGCCCGTGCTCGACGCCGACGGCGCCACCGCCGCCATGTGGGCGGTGCTGCGGGACGTCAGCGAACTGCGCCGGAGCCAGTCGGCGGTGCGCGAGACCCGTGACTCGCTGCACCGCGACCGGCGTCCGGCGCACGACGGGCACCGGCTCGCGGTCGAGCCGGAGGAGGTCGCGCTCCCCCCGTGGCGCGGCTTCCCCCGGCTCCCGCACCCCGGCGGCCCCGCCCTCGACCTGGCGGCCGCACCCGGCGGCCCGGTCGCGGGCGGCTGGTGCGACGCGCTGGAGCTGTCCGACGGCACCACCGTGCTCACCGCCGGCGCCCTCGCCGACCCGGGTCCGGGCGGCGCCGCGGACCCCGCGATGCCGCTGGGGGCGCTGCGCGGCATGGCGCTGGCGGGCGCGGACCCGGCCCGGCAACTGGCCTGCCTCGGCCAGTTGCTGACCGCCGCCCCCGGGCCGTCCCTCGCCGGCGCCGTCTGCTGCCGCTACCGCCCGGACCCGCGCACCCTGGAGTGGGCGCGGGCGGGCGGCCCCGCTCCCCTGTTGTTCCGCGCCGGGACGGGCCGGGTGCTGGACGCGCCGCAGAGCGCCCCGCCGGGCGCCGGGCAGGCCGGAACGGCCCTGGGCGTCGGCGACGTCCTCGTGCTGCGCACCGGCCGGCCGGCGTCCGGACACGACGAGGCGGACACCGTACGACGCCTGCTCGCGCTGGCCCCCCGCCTCGGGTCGGCGCGCAGCGCGCGGGACTGTCTGCGGGTGGTCCTGGCGGAGTTCGGCGGGAGCGGGCACGCCGACGGCCTCGATGTGCTGGTCGCCAGGGTGCTGCCGTAGAGCGGTGCGTCGGCGGACGTGCTCCGCCCGGGCGGGGCGCCGTTACGCCGGTGCGCTGCCCGCGCCCTTGGTGCGCGGCTTGGGCATGACCTGCCGGATCTCCTCCCGCAGTTCGTGGATCTTCGGATAGGTCGCGTACTGGGCGGTGAGCCGGTACATCTGCCGCAGCCGGTCCCAGGTGCGCTGGGAGGAGTTCGAGCCCATCGCCATCAGGGCGAGGCGGGCGTAGCCGACCGCCTGTTCGGGATCGTCCGCGATGAAGCACGCCGAGGCCATGGACAGATGGTCGAAGATCTTCGACCGCTCACGGCCGTCGATCCGCAGCGCGAGGGCCTTCTCCGCGAAGTGCCGGGCGTGCGGGGCCGCGGCCGGGTCGAACTCCGCCAGCGTGCGGTAGGCGAGCGCCTGCATGCCGTAGAGGTCCTCGTCCTTGAAGGTCTGCATCCAGTCGAGCGGTTCCGCCTCGCCCCGGACGGAGACGAAGAGGTCCTCCGCCTGGCCGAGGGTGCGGCGCATGGCCTGCCCCTTGCCCATCGACGCCTGCGCCCAGGCCTCGATGGTGTGGAACATCGCCTTGGTGCGCGGCTGGAGCCGGTCGCCCGAGCCGGACTGGGCGAGCTTCATCAGGTCCATCGCCTCGTCGGGCCGGCCCAGGTGGACCATCTGGCGCGCCGCGCGGGACAGCGCCTCGCCGGCCCGCGGCCGGTCGCCGCCCTCCCGCGCGGCGTGCGCGGCGATGACGAAGTACTTCTGGGCGGTCGGCTCCAGGCCCACGTCGTGCGACATCCAGCCCGCCAGGACGGCGAGGTTGGCCGCGACGCCCCACAGGCGCCGCTGGAGGTGGGGCGGGTGGTGGTAGGCGAGCATGCCGCCCACCTCGTTGAGCTGGCCGACCACCGCCTTGCGCTGGAGCCCGCCGCCGCGGGCCGCGTCCCACGCCCGGAACACGTCCACCGAGTGTTCCAGTTCCTCGACCTCCTGCGCCCCGACGGGTGCGGCGTCGTAGCGGTCGAACCCGGCGGGGTCCGCGTACAGGGGGCTGTTCGGTCGGGGGGCGTCGGCCTTCAGGGTCGGATCGGTGTGCAGCCAGTCGTGCATGGCCGCGCTGAGTGCGGAGCCCGCGGTGAGCGCGGCGCCCGCGCCCACCAAGCCGCGTCGGTTGAGCATGAGGTCCATTCCCGTGAATTCGGTGAGGACCGCGGCGGTCTGCTCGGGCGCCCACGGCATGCCGTCGGGATGTTCCACGTCCCCGGCGCCCTGCCGTTTCCCCGTGCGCCCGTGCCGTACCAGACCGAGGTCCTCGATGGTCACGACACGGCCGAGACGCTCGGTGAACAGGGCCGCCAGCACCCGGGGCACGGGATCGCGCGGGATCTCTCCCATGTCGATCCAACGCCGGACCCGTGAGGTGTCGGTCGCCAGCTGCGGGTGGCCCATGGCCGCCGCCTGCCGGTTGACCAGTCTCGCGAGCTCTCCCTTGGACCAGCCGGCCAGGCCGAACAGGTCCGCGAGACGGGTGTTGGGTTGTCCTGTCACGTCAAGCCCCCAGGTACTCGGCTGAGTTGACAGTAGACCCGGTGAGAGTTGCCGGGCGACTATTCGCCAGGGTTCGCCAGGGTGCGCCAGATGGTGTGCCACTGGGCTACGGGTGTCAGGTAGGAACGCGCCACCCCGACCCGGTCGCCGAGGGACATTCCCCAGGGTGCACCCGGGCAGCCGGGCCGGGCGGCGCGCGTCAGCAGCAGGCACACGAAGGGATCTGTCTCGCCCATGTACGCAGCATCGTCCTCCGTGTCCGCCCCGCCCCGGCCGCTGCGCCCCCGCCAGGGCGTCGGCGTCCCCTACCTCGACCCCGCGCGTCCGGCGGCGGCCCCCGCACTCGGTGTCGGCGTGGCCCGGCCACGACGCGCCCCGGGACCCGGCGCCGGACCGCTCAGCGGCCGGCTCGACCTGTCCGGCCCGCAGGGCGCCCAGCTGCGCGCGGCGCTGGTCTCGGTGCAGCGGATCTGTCCGGAGTTCGCGCCGGTGCAGGTGCTGCGCCGCAGCGGGCGGTCCGTCCTCCTGGTCGGCACCACCGGGCGCAGTACGGCCGTGGCCAAGTGCTTAGTGGACCACTCACCCAAATGGGCCGAGCGGTACCGGCACGAGATAGCGGCATACCGCTCGTTCGTCCGGCACCGGCCTCCGGTCCGTGTGCCCCGGCTGATCGCGGCGGATCCGGACAACTGCACCCTGGTCGTCGAGCGCGCGCCGGGCCGGGTGGCCGCCCTCCAGCGGCATCCGGTGGAGGCCCCGCCGCGGGCGGACATCCGGGCGGCCCTCGGCGCGATCTGCCGGCTGAACGCCTGGCGCCCGCCGGCGGGCACCTTCGACGCCCCGCTGGACTACGCCGACCGCATCGCCCGCGACCACGAGTCGGGGCTGCTCACCGACCGCGACCTGGGCGACCTGCAGAAGCTGCTGCACGGCATCGCGCAGGCGTCCGGCCGGCAGGGCATGGGCCAGTTCTGCCACGGCGACGCCCTGCTCTCCAACATCCTGCTCTCACCGGCCGGTCCCGTGCTGGTGGACTGGGAGCACGCGGGCTGGTACCTGCCGGGCTACGACCTGGCGACGCTGTGGTCGGTGCTCGGGGGCGCGCCGGGCGCGCGGCGGCAGATCAGCCAGTTCGCCCAGGCGGGCGGCCCGGCGATCCGGGACGCGTTCCTGGTGAACCTGATGCTCGTGCTGACCCGCGAGATCCGTGCCTACGAGACGGCCGTGCAGCGCTCGATGAGCGACACCGCCCCGACCGGCGCCCACCCCGGCGCCCTGTCGGCCGGGGAGGAGCAGCGGCTGCTGCTGCGGCGGCTGCACGACGACTGCCAGATGGCCCGCCGGGCGGTGCGCGCGGCGGTCGGCACCCGCTGAGGCGTGACGGAGGTCCGTGGCGCGCCCGCCCCCGGCGGCGCACCGCGGACCTTTGTCACGCCCGGCCTCGGCCTCCCGGACGGAATTCTCTCGCGGGGCCCTCCTGACGCGCCCATTGGTGTACGCCACTGACGCCCCGCAGGCCCGCGCATCGCCGCCCGGAAACTCGCCGGGACCCCGCTTGACATGGGAAATCGCCTTCTCGCGCGCATGATTGACGGATCGTCGGCCAGCCGGTACCACTGATCCACGCCGGCCCCGCACGCCCCGCCCCGCCCGAGCGCCCCTGGAGGCTGCATTGCGAGGATCCGCCACCGACCCCGGTCCCGTCCCCGGCCGCAGATCCGCGCCGGAGCGCGGACCCGCGCCCGGCGTGGGCGGACGTACCCGCCGGACGGCGGCCGCCGCCGTCGCCTCGGCCGCGCTGCTGCTGCCGCTGCTGGGCGCGGCCCCGTCCGCCGGCGCGACCGCGCCGGCCGCCGGGGACGACACCGGCCGGCTCCAGCGGGCGTTCGTCTCCGCCGCCGCCGAGTACCACGTGCCGCTCAGTGTGCTGCTGGGCGTCTCCTACCTCCAGTCGCGGTGGGACGGGCACGGCGGCGCCCCGAGCGTGACCGGCGGCTACGGCCCGATGCACCTGACCGACGCGCGCACCGCCCTGGCCCGCGCCCCGCACCACAGCGAGGGCGCCGAGGACGCGCGCGGCGACAGCGCCCGCCCGGCCCTGCACCCGACCCGGAGCGTGCCCGCCAACGCGCAGCTGCCCGCCCGGCTGAAGACCCTCACCGAGGCGGCCCGGCTGACCGGTCTGCCCGCCGAGCGGCTGCGCACCGACGAGGCGGCGAACATCGAGGGCGGCGCGGCGCTGCTGGCCGCCGCCCAGAAGAAGGCCGGCGAACCGCTGAGCGCGGACCCGGCCGACTGGTACGGCGCCGTGGCCCGGTACTCGGGCGCGGACGACAGCGCCACGGCGGCGGCGTACGCGAACGACGTGTACGGGGTGATCCGCTCCGGCGAGCAGCGCACCACGGACACCGGGCAGCGCGTCGTGCTGACCGCCCGGCCGCGGCTCGCCCCGGCCGCCGCCCAGCTGGCCCGGACCGGCCTGAGGCGGGTCTCGGCGGCCGGCACGGAGTGCCCGGACACGGTGTCCTGCGAGTGGATCCCGGCGCCGTACCAGGAGTTCGGTACCGACGACTACGGCAACCACGACCTGGGGCAGCGGCCGAAGTCGCAGCGCATCCGGTACATCGTCATCCACGACACCGAGGGCACCTGGGACGGTGTGATCAACCTGGTGCAAGACCCGACCTACGTGTCGTGGAACTACACGCTGCGCTCCACCGACGGGCACATCGCCCAGCACGTGAAGGCCAAGGACGTGGCCTGGCACGCGGGCAACTGGTACGTCAACGCCACCTCGATCGGCCTGGAGCACGAGGGCTTCCTGGCCGCGCCGGACGCCTGGTACACGGAGGCGATGTACCGCTCCTCGGCGCGGCTGGTGAAGTACCTCGGCGCGAAGTACGGCATTCCGCTGGACCGGCAGCACATCCTCGGCCACGACACGGTGCCGGGCCCGACCACCTCCACGATCCCCGGCATGCACACCGACCCTGGTCCCTACTGGGACTGGCGGCACTACTTCGAGCTGCTGGGCCGCCCGTTCGCGGCGACCGCCGGCAAGAACGGCGGTCTGGTGACCATCCGTCCGGACTACGCCGTCAACCAGCCGGACTACACCGGCTGCGACGCGCCCGGACAGCCGTGCGCCGCGCACGGCTCCAACGAGGTGCGGCTGTACTCGCAGCCCGACGTCTCCGCGCCGCTGATCAAGGACATCGGCCTGCGGCCGGACGGCGGTGACTCCACCGCCGACGTGAACGACGTGGCCTCGCGGGTGGAGACCGGGCAGCAGTACGCGGTCGCCGGGCGGCAGGGCGACTGGACGGCGATCTGGTACCTGGGCCAGAAGGCATGGTTCCAGAACCCGGCGAAGCAGGCCACCGCGGTGAACGCGGCCGGTCTGGTGGTGACGCCGAAGGCCGGCGCGGACAGCGTGCCGGTGTACGGGCGGGCGTATCCGGAGAAGGAGGCCTATCCGGCGGGCGTGCCGGTGCAGTCGGTCAGCCCGTTGCCGTACAAGCTGCTCGCCGGGCAGAAGTACGTGATCGGCGACATGGTGCCGGGCGAGTACGACTACTCGGTCACCTTCACCGAGGACTCGCACAAGGTGGTCGTCGGCAAGGACCTCTACTACGAGATCCAGTTCGGCCACCGGGTGGCGTTCGTCCGGGCGGCGGACGTGCGCGTGGAGCCGTCGGGGATGTGACGGCGCGCGGGGCCGGCCTCGGTGGGAGGCCGGCCCCGCGCGGTCGTGGTCGTGGTCGTCCGGTCAGCCCTGCTGGAACAGCTCGGCCGGCAGCGGCTTGAGGAGGGCGTACAGGTCGTCGGTGATGGGCCGGTCCCAGGCGGCGATGGTGACCAGGACGCCGTCGCTGCGGTCGAACTGCACGCAGGAGACGCGGCTCTCCGAGAGCTTCAGGCGGCGCACGATCAGCAGGTTGTCGCCCTGGAGCACCGGCATGTCCTCGGTGCCGACGACGGTGACCTCCTCGTCGTTCTCCAGGGCCAGCAGCAGTTGGGCGACCTCGAAGGGGATCTCGCCCTCGGGGACCTCACGGGCCGGGGAGCCCTCGGGGAGGTTCCCGATGATCATCGCGGTGCCCCGGCCGCCGAACAGGTCGTAGCGCAGGAAGACGCCCTGGCAGGTGCCGTCGGGCGCGGGCAGCAGCCCGGCGCCGAGATTGCCGGGCCAGTCGCCCGGGTCCATGGCCAGTACGTCGAAGTCGGGCCCGGCGGGGGTGGCGCTGCGGCGACGGAGGAACGACATGCCGCCATGGTACGTGTCCGGGCGGTCGGCGCGACGTGCGGGCGGCGCCCGACCGGGGGGCGGTCGCCGCCGCCCGCGGGGCCCCGGCCGGGCCGCGTCGCCCGGGCGGCGGTCGCGCTCACTCCTGCGGGGGCGCCGGGGGGACGACCGCGATCGGGCTCGGCGCGTGCAGCAGGACGGCGTGGGTGACCGAGCCCAGCATCCGGGCCGGGGAGAGCAGGCGCCGGCGGTGGCGGCCGACGACGACCAGATCGGCTCCCTGGGCGGCCGCGACCAGTTGGCCGGCCGCGTCGCCGGGCGTCACGGTGACGTCGGCGGCCACGTCCGGGTGCCGGGTGCGGTGCGCGGCGAGGAAGTCCTCGACGAGGGCCCGGGTGTCGCGCTCCACCGCGTCCTGGTCGACGACCGGCGGGGCGACCTCGCCGGGCACCAGCCAGGGCTGGACGGGCCACGGATAGGCGGCGACCGCCTGGAGCCGGGCGCCGCGCAGCGCCGCCTCGGTGAACGCGAAGGCGAGCACGGCCTCGTCGGGGCCGTCGGCGTCGACGCCGACGACGATCCGCGCTCCCGGTGCGTGCGGCGCCTCGCCGGGCGTCGCGCGGTCGGTCCGGGGCACCACGACGACCGGGCAGTCGGCGTCGCGGGCGACGGCGAGTCCGTTGGAGCCGAGCAGCAGGCTCGCGAAGCCGCCGCGGCCCCGGGAGCCGAGCACCAACAGCTGGGCGGTGGAGCCCAGTTCGGGCAGCAGGGCGCCGGGCAGTCCGTCCAGGCCGAGGTATTCCACGGACACCGCGCCCGTGTCGCGGTCCGCCAGGCGGGCGCGCGCCTGGTCGAGCACCGGGTCGTCGTCCTCGCCCTGCGGTGGTCCGGCGACCAGGACGTCCGGCTGGTACCAGGCGGCGTACTGGCGCACATGGACCGCGCGCAGCGGCGCCTCGCGGCGCCGGGCGGCGTCCAGGGCCCAGTCCAGGGCGCGCAGGCTGTCGTCGGAGCCGTCGACCGCGACGACGACCGGTGGGGTGCTCATGGGTTCCTCACCTTCGGATGGCGACCGTCCCCCTTCCGGGGCCGGCTCCAGCCTTGCTCAGGCGGGCGCCCCGGTGGGGCTTGATTGATCGCGTGTCCCCGAAAGCGCGGTGAACACCCCCGGATCGGCGTCCGCTCAGGTGAGGTCGAACTCCCCTTCCCGGGCGCCCGACACGAACGCGCCCCATTCCGCCGGGGTGAAGATCAGGGAGGGACTCTCCGGGCGCTCGCTGTTGCGCATCGCGATGAATCCCTCGACAAAGGCGATCTGGACATCCCCCAGGCCACGGCTGCTGGACTGCCACTCGGCGTTGCTCAGGTCCAGCTCCGGCTTGTCCCATCCCGCGAGCGGGTGCTGCTGGACAGTGCTCTCGGCCACGTCCGTGCTCCTCCCGATTCCGTCGTCCGCGGGTCAGCCTAGCGATCGTGCCGAGCCGCCGACAGGCCACGTGAGGGGGACCTTGGGACAGCTGTGGCCTGCCGGGTTTTTCTCCGCCGGCCTCTTGCCCGCCGGGGGGTGGCCTGGATTAGGGTCCCCAGCATCTCGACCGAATGATCGGTCGACCGTATTGTCATGTTTGTTGAGGGAGAGTCCCGATGGCGGGTACGACGGAGCTGCTGGACTCGGGGGAACGGCTCGACGCCGGGGCGCTGCGAGCCCTCCAGCTGGAGCGGCTGCGCTCCTCGCTGCGGCACACGTACGAGAACGTGCCGTTCTACCGGGAGTCCTTCGACGAGGCGGGCGTGCGCCCCGACGACTGCCGCTCCCTCGCCGATCTGGCCCGCTTCCCGTTCACCGTCAAGGCGGACCTGCGGGAGCACTATCCGTACGGGATGTTCGCGGTGCCCCGCGAGCGGGTGCGCCGCCTGCACGCCTCCAGCGGCACCACCGGCCGCCCCACGGTCGTCGGCTACACCGAGAGCGATCTGTCGATGTGGGCGGACATGGTGGCCCGCTCGCTGCGCGCGGCCGGCGCCCGGCCCGGCGACGTGGTCCACGTGGCCTACGGCTACGGCCTGTTCACCGGCGGCCTGGGCGCGCACTACGGCGCCGAACGGCTCGGCTGCACGGTCGTCCCGGCCTCCGGCGGGATGACCGCCCGCCAGGTGCGGCTGATCCAGGACCTGCGGCCGAGGATCATCATGGTGACGCCGTCGTACATGCTCACCCTGCTCGACGAGTTCGAGCGGCAGGGCGTCGATCCGCGCTCCACCTCGCTGGAGGTGGGCGTGTTCGGGGCGGAGCCGTGGACCGAGGGGATGCGGCGGGAGATCGAGGAGCGGTTCGGGATCGACGCGGTCGACATCTACGGCCTCTCCGAGGTGATCGGACCGGGCGTCGCCCAGGAGTGCGTGGAGACCAAGGACGGCCTGCACGTCTGGGAGGACCACTTCTTCCCCGAGGTGGTCGACCCGGTCACCGGGGAGGTGCTGCCCGAGGGCGCGGAAGGGGAGCTGGTGTTCACCTCGCTCACCAAGGAGGCGATGCCGGTGATCCGCTACCGGACGCGGGACCTGACCCGGCTGCTGCCGGGCACGGCGCGGGTCTTCCGGCGGATGGAGAGGATCACCGGGCGCAGCGACGACATGGTGATCCTGCGCGGGGTGAACCTCTTCCCGACCCAGATCGAGGAGATCGTGCTGCGCACCCCGGGCGTCGCGCCGCACTTCCAGCTCCGGCTGACCCGCGAGGGCCGGCTCGACGCGCTCACCGTCCGGGCCGAAGCCCGTCCCGGCGCGGTGCCGGCGGCGCGTGAGACGGCCGCCCGGTCCATCGCGGCCGCGGTGAAGGACGGCGTCGGGGTGTCGGTGACGGTGGAGATCGTGGAACCGGAGTCCCTGGAGCGGTCGGTGGGCAAGATCAGGCGGATCGTGGACCTGCGCTCCTGAGCGGCGTCCCCGCGCGCCGTCCCCGCGGGTCAGGACCGTGCGGCGAACCGGTCGCGCAGTTCCCGCTTGAGGATCTTGCCGCTGGCGTTGCGCGGCAGCTCCGGCACGAAGAACACCCGCTTGGGCGCCTTGAAGGCGGCGAGTGCCTCGCGGGCGTGGCCGATCAGTTCCTGCTCGGTGACCTCGCCGCGCGGGACGACGAACGCGGTGACGGCCTCGATCCAGCGCTCGTCGGGCAGGCCGACCACCGCGGCCTCGGCGACCCGCGGGTGGGTGTACAGCGCGTCCTCGACCTGGCGCGAGGCGACCAGCACGCCGCCGGAGTTGATGACGTCCTTCACCCGGTCGACGATCGTGTGGTAGCCGTCGGCGTCGCGCACCGCGAGGTCGCCCGAGTGGAACCAGCCGTCGCGGAAGGCGGCGGCCGTCTCCTCGGGCTTGTCCCAGTAGCCCTCGCACAGCTGCGGCGAGCGGTAGACGATCTCGCCGGGCGTGCCGTCGGGCACGTCCTCGCCCCGCTCGTCCACCACGCGGGCGTCCACGAAGAGCACGGGCCGGCCGCAGGAGTCCATCCGGCCGGTGTGCTCGTCGGGGCCGAGGACCAGGGCGAGCGGGCCGATCTCGCTCTGCCCGAAGCAGTTGTAGAAGGCCAGTTCCGGCAGCCGGGCGCGCAGCCGCTCCAGCACGGGCACCGGCATGATCGAGGCGCCGTAGTACGCCTTGCGCAGTCCGCCGAGGTCGCGGGCGGCGAGGTCGGGGCGGCCGGCCAGGGCGATCCAGACGGTGGGCGGGGCGAACAGGCTGTCCGCGCGGCCCGCCTCGACCAGGTCGAGGAGGCGGTCGCCGTCCGGGGCGTCGAGGATGACGTTGGTCGCGCCGACGGCGAGGTAGGGCAGCAGGAAGACGTGCAGCTGCGCCGAGTGGTAGAGCGGCAGCGCGTGCACCGGCCGGTCCCCCGCCCGCAGGTCCAGGGCGGTGATCGCGCTCAGGTACTCGTGGACCAGCGCGCGGTGGGTCATCATCGCGCCCTTGGGCAGGGCGGTGGTGCCCGAGGTGTACAGGAGCTGCGCCAGGTCCTCGGCGCGCGGCTCGGGGCCGTCGTACGGCACGGCGTCCGCGAGCCGGGCGAGCAGCGAGTCGCCGGTGTCGCGCAGGGGCAGCGAGGCGGCGCCCGCCGGCAGCCGTCCGGCGAGGTCGGGGTCGGCGAGGACGAGGGCGCTGCCGGACTGGCCGACGAGATAGGCGAGGTCGGCGCCGGTGAGGTTCTGGTTGACCGGCACGTGCACCAGGCCCGCGCGGGCGCAGGCGAGGAAGGCGATCAGATAGGCGTCGGAGTTGTGTCCATAGGCCGCGACCCGGTCGCCGGGGGCGAGGCCCGCGCCGAGCAGGACGGCCGCCGCGCGGGAGACGGCGTCGTCGAGTCCGGCGTACGTCCAGGAGCGCTCGCCGTACTCGACGGCGACGCGCGCCGGGGTGCGGCGGGCGCTGCGCCGCAGGATCGCGCCGACCGTGCTGCCGTGTCCAGGGGTCATGGCAGCTGATCCTCGGCCCGCGGCGGGGCGAGGTCAAGGAGTCGGAAGGGGCCGGGAACGCGGCGCAGGCCCGCTTCCCGGGCGGGGCGGCGGGCCTGCGGCGGCGAGCGGGGGCGTCACTCGTTGAAGACGGCCTTCTGCACCTCGTTCGGTCCGTCGAAGTGGTCCTGCTTGAGGCCGTCGAGCCGGCTGACGATCTTGTCGTTGGCCTTGTTCTCGCGGGCCCGGTCCACCAGGTGCTGCTTGTCCGTGGGATAGTCGGCGCCGCTGAGCGCCTTCTGGAGGTCGATGGGGCTGAGGTCGGCCATGGGAACCTCCCGTGGGGGGTGGTGCGGCCGCCGCGCGGGCGGCCGGGTCGTGCGGGTTGTCCTTCGCCTGTCGGAGTGCCCAGCGACGGCGGAGGCATTCAGTCAGCCGAGGGCCGCCCTTCCTCCAGCACCGCCATGGCCGCGTTGTGCCCGGGCACTCCGCTGACCCCGCCGCCGCGCACCGCGCCCGCGCCGCACAGCAGCACGTTCGGCCGCCCGGTCGCCACGCCCCAGCGGCCGGCGCCCTCCTGGGCGTAGGGCCAGCTCAGCGCGCGGTGGAAGATGTTGCCGCCGGGCAGCCGGAGGTCGCGTTCCAGGTCCAGCGGGCTCCTCGCCTCGATGCAGGGCCGGCCCTCGGCGTCGGTGGCCAGGCAGTCGGCGAGCGGTTCGGCGAGGTGGGCGTCGAGCTGGGCGAGCGTGGCCTTCAGCAGCTCCTCGCGTACGGCGTCGTGGTCGGCGGTGAAGAGGCGGGCGGGGGTGTGCAGGCCGAACAGGGTGAGCGTCTGGTAGCCGCGCCGGGCCAGGTCGGGGCCGAGGATGGTGGGGTCGGTCAGGGAGTGGCAGTAGATCTCGGAGGGCGGCGCGCTGGGCGGGCGGCCGGCGGTGGCCTCGGCGTGGGCGGCGGCCAGCTGGCGGTAGCCCTCGGCGATGTGGAAGGTGCCGGCGAACGCCTCGCGCGGGTCGACGGCGGTGTCGCGGAGCCGGGGCAGCCGCTTGAGCAGCATGTTCACCTTGAGCTGCGCGCCCTCGGCCGGCGGCGGCGGTGCGTCGCCGGTCAGCGCGGCCAGGGTCTGCGGGGAGGCGTTGACCAGGACGTGCCGGGCGCCGACCGTGCGTTCGCCGCCGTCACGGGTGCGGTAGGCGACCTCGGCGGCGCGGCCGTCGGAGGTCACCCGCAGCGCTTCGTGGCCGGTGGCGAGGTGCGCGCCGGCCGCGCGGGCCGCGTCGGCGAGCGCGTCGGTCAGGGCGCCCATGCCGCCGACCGGTACGTCCCAGGCGCCGGTGCCGCCGCCGATCACGTGGTACAGGAAGCAGCGGTTCTGCGCCAGGGACGGGTCGTGGGCGTCGGCGAAGGTGCCGATCAGGGCGTCGGTGAGGACGACGCCGCGCACCAGGTCGTCGGCGAAGCGGTCCTCGACGGCGACGCCGATCGGCTCCTCGAACAGGACGCGCCACGCCTCCTCGTCGTCGACCCGGCGGCGCAGCCGCGCGCGGGTGGGCAGCGGCTCGGTGAGGGTGGGGAAGACGCGCGCGGCGACGCGGCCGGTCAGGGCGTAGAAGCGCCGCCATGCCGCGTACTCGCGGTCGGAGCCGGTGAGCCGGGCGAAGGAGCGGCGGGTGCGGTCCTCGCCGCCGCCGACGAGCAGGCCGGTGGGCCGGCCGGACCGTTCGACGGGGGTGTAGGAGGAGATGGTGCGGGTGCGCAGCCGGACGTCCAGGCCGAGATCCCGGACGATCTTGTGGGGCAGCAGGCTGACCAGGTAGGAGTAGCGGGAGAGGCGGGCGTCGACGCCGGTGAACGGGCGGGTGGAGACGGCCGCGCCGCCGGTGTGGTCGAGCCGTTCCAGCACCAGCACCGACCGTCCCGCCCGGGCCAGGTAGGCGGCGGCGACCAGTCCGTTGTGCCCGCCGCCGACGATCACCGCGTCGTACGTTCCGCCGGGTGCCGCCATGCCGCCGGGTGCCGCGTGTGCGCTCATGACTCTTGGTAGCACGCGGCGATCCGGGGCTGCCAGGGGGCCGGGCGCCGGTGGGGGCCGGCCCTGGTGGGGTCATCGAGGGGTGGGGGCGGTGCCGGGCGGGGTCATCGACGGGCCGCGTACGGTGCCGGGCGGGTCTCGGGGCCGAGTCGGGCCACCGCGCGGAGCACGTGCCGGGGCGGGAGCCGCCAGCGCACCTGGGCGGGGACGCGGCGCAGCAGGGCGCCGGTGGTGCGCAGCCGGCGGGTGACCACGGCGGGCGCGGGCGCCGCCCGGCCGTACAGCTCGTGGGCGTACGGGGGCAGGGCGGCGTACGCCAGGTGGGCCACGCGCCGCCACAGCACCGCGCGCGCCGGGACGAGCAGGGGGTGCGTGGGCGGCCGACGCAGGAAGTCGTCCACCGCGCGGGCGTCGGCCCCGACGGCGAGTTCGGGACGCACCGCCTCGAAGTAGGCGGCCAGTGCGGCCCGGTCCGCGGGCACGGCGGCGGGGTCGAGGCCGACCAGGCGGGCGCTGGTCCGGTGTTCGGCGATGTAGCGGTCGGCCTGGGCGTCGGTGAGCGGGAAACCGGAGCGGCGCAGCACGTGCAGGTAGGAGTCGATCTCCGCGCAGTGCACCCACAGCAGCAGGTCGGGCGCGTCGACCGGGAACCGCTCCCCGGTGTCCGGGTCGGTGGCCGACAGCTTGCGGTGGATCGCGCGCACCCGCGCGCCGGCGCGTTCGGCGGCCTCGGTGGTGCCGTACGTCGTGGTGCCGACGAAGTCGGCGGTGCGCCGGAGCCGGCCCCAGGCGTCGCGCCGGAAGTCGGAGTTCTCCATCACGCCGCGCACCGCGCGCGGGTGCAGGGCCTGGAGGTACAGCGCCCGGATGCCGGCGATCCACATCACGGGGTCGCTGTGCAGCTGCCAGGTGACCGAGGCGGGCCCGAAGAGGCCGGGGTCGCCCGCGGGCACGGCCTGAGCCCGTGCCACCCGCTCGGCCCGTGCCGCCCGTGCCGTCCCTACCGTGCGTGGCGTCCGCTCCGTCGGCTCCATGCCGGAAGGCTAGCGCCGTGCGGGCGGGTCAGGTCAGGGTCGCGAGGAACTCCTCGCACGCCTTGGCGCAGGTGCGGCAGGCGTCCGCGGTCTGCTCGGCGCCCGGGTGCCGGTCGAAGACGTGCGCGCCCTCCAGGCACACGGTCCGGCACCACTCCAGCTGGGCGCGGATGCCGGCCTCGTCCTGGCTGTTCTGCTCGGACAGGATGCGGCAGGTCGCGTCGCAGACCTCCGCGCACATGATCCCCTTGCGGCGCAGGAGTTCCTGCTCCTCGTCGCCGCCCGGATCCACCAGGCTCGCGCGCAGCGCACAGGCCCGCGCGCACTCCGTGCACGCCTGCGCGCAGGCGAACCGGTCCTCCAGGAACTGGATGAGTTCCTGTTGCGAAGTCGTCGATGGGGTCGTGGATGTCGAAGTCACATTCGGGCGGGTAGCCGGTGCCACCCCCGCCAAACCCTGTGTTCCCAAGGGGTACAGCCGTTTTCCGCCGCCCCCGTGGGGCACCCGTCGGCCCGCGGGAGAACGTAGGACGAGAGCGACGGGAGGTGGGATCCGTGCCCGGACGACAGGAGCTGCCGTCGACGCTGGAGCGCTCGTCCGAGGACGCCCGGCGGACCTGGATCAAGGCCCACGACTCGGCCGTGGAGACGTACGGCGAGGGCGAGCGGGCGCACCGGGTGGCGTACGGCGCGCTGAAGCACCTGTACGAGAAGGTCGGCGACCACTGGGAGCGCAAGGAGGGCGGCCGCAAGGGTCCCTCCGACCCGCGGTCGGCCCGGCCCCGCGGCCAGGGCGGCCGCAGCGGCGAGGGCGTCGACGAGAGCGCCTCGAAGGAGCACCTGTACGACACGGCGAAGCGGCTCGGCATCGAGGGACGCTCCCGCATGTCGAAGGGCGAACTGCTGGACGCCATCCGCAAGGCGAACCGCTCCAGCACCCGGCGGGCACGGGAGAAGTGAGCGGGCGGGCGTCGCCCGAGCGGGCCGGTTCACGGCGCTGACCTGGGGTACCCGCGCTCCATGAGAACCGCATCGCTGGACATCGCCGCAGCCCAGGGAACCCACGTCTGGCCGTTCGCGGGCATCGGCCTGGTCGTGGTCGCGCTGCTGATCGGCGCCTTCTTCCTGGGAGCCCGCATCCGCCGCCGCGAACCCGCCCCGCCGCGCCCGGAGGAGCAGCCGCGCCTGCCCGACTCGGGCCCCGTGGGCGACGTGCTGGAGAACAGGGAGCCCGACGAGATGCCCCGCGACGGCGACCGTCTGACGCCGCACCGGCTGAACGCGCACGGTTCGCGGACCAGCGCCGACCAGACGCGCCCGCGCTGGGACGAGGGCGGCAGCGGCTCGTTCGGCAGCGGTGGGCCCGGCGGCCACTGACCCGCCGCCGTACGGCACACCCGAGCAGCGGGGCGAGCCGAAGGGCGACCGCACGGAGAGCGGGCGGCACATCCGACGCGACGGCACCGCGCACGATCGTTCGTGCGCGGTGCCGTCGCGTTGTCCCGTCGCCGCACGGGTGCGTGTGGCGGGGAACGGGGCGGGGCACTCGGGGCCGGGTGACGACCGGGCCCGCACCACGGGCCCGGCAGGACGAGGGAGGTCCGCATGGCGGCCGGCAAACGGTCCTACGACGACGGCGGCGGGGTGCCCCTGGGCGGGTACGCGGCGCTCGCGACGGCCTTCGCCGCGGGCGCGACGCTGTTCGCCGCGACGGCCCGGCGGCGCGGGGTGCGGCTGCCGGACCACGTCCCGCCGTGGGACGTGCTGCTGCTGGGCGCGGCGACGTACAAGGGGTCCCGGCTGCTGACCAAGGACAAGGTCACGAGCTTCCTGCGGGCTCCCTTCACCCGCCGTACGGAGGAGATCCCGGCGGGCGAGGTGATGGACGAGCCGCGCGGTGACGGGGTGCGGCGGGCCGTCGGCGACCTGGTGTCCTGCCCGTTCTGCAGCTCGGTGTGGGTGGCCGGCGCCCTGGCCGGCGGCTACGCGTGGGCGCCCCGGGCGACCCGGCTGGTGTGCGCGGGGCTCGGCGCGGTGACACTGGCGGACTGGCTCCAGTACGCCTGGAGCTTCACGGAGCAGCGCGTGGAGGGCTGAACGCCCGGGCGCGAGCGCAGGAGGCGGGGCCGGGGGGCGGGGCCGGGCGGTGAAGGCGTCCCAGGGCGGAGGGGGCGGCGCGGGGTGACCGAGTCGGCGGTGGTGGTCGGGCTCCGGGCGTCGGGCAGGCCGGCCTTCTCCCGCGGTCACCTGGCCGGCCGTTTCGGCCTGGTCGGCGAGGACCTCTTCCCGCGCGGGGCGCGCGGCCGGCAGGCCCGGCAGACGTGGCCGATCGAGGAGGAGCCGGGCGCGGGCCGCCCGGTGGCCGTCGGCGACACCCGCCCCTCCCCCGAGGAGCGGCGCCCCCTGGTGGCCGCCGGGCACGCGCACGGCGCCACCGTCCTCGCCCACTGGTTCCCGCCCGATCCAGCCGGATCCCCGCGCCGCGAGGCCCTGCGCGCGGCCCGCGCCCGCGTGCCGGACGCCGGCGTCCGGGCGACGTCGGGCCGGCCGCGCCGCCCCACCCGGGCCGCCGGGTTCGACGCCGTGCACGCCGTGCGTCGCGACGGCCGCGGCGGACGCGAGATCCACCCGACCGCCTGACGGGCGCCCCCGCGCGACCCCGCCGTCGCGGTCCGCGCACGTGACCTTCGGTGCCGCAAGGTCGATACTGCGGGTAGGCCGGCTCAGTAGGAGGTACCCATGAGGATGCTCATCAACGTCGCCGAGACCGTCGTCGCGGACGCGCTGCGCGGGATGGCCGCCGCCCATCCCGAACTGACGGTCGACGTGGAGAACCGGGTGATCGTACGGCGGGACGCTCCCGTGGCCGGGAAGGTCGCCCTGGTCTCCGGCGGCGGGTCCGGGCACGAGCCGCTGCACGGCGGGTTCGTGGGCCCGGGGATGCTGTCGGCGGCCTGTCCGGGCGAGGTGTTCACCTCTCCGGTCCCCGACCAGATGGTGCGGGCCGCGGCGGCGGTGGACAGCGGGGCGGGTGTGCTGTTCGTCGTGAAGAACTACACGGGCGACGTGCTCAACTTCGACATGGCGGCCGAACTCGCCGAGGACGAGGGCATCCAGATCGCGAAAGTGCTGGTCAACGATGACGTCGCGGTCACCGACAGCCTGTACACGGCCGGCCGGCGCGGTACCGGGGCCACCTTGTTCGTGGAGAAGATCGCGGGCGCCGCGGCCGACGAGGGACAGCCGCTGGAGCGGGTGGAGGCGATCGCCCGGCAGGTCAACGAGAACTCCCGCAGCTTCGGCGCCGCGCTGAGCGCCTGCACCACCCCCGCCAAGGGCAGCCCCACCTTCGACCTGCCGGCCGGCGAGCTGGAGCTGGGCATCGGCATCCACGGCGAGCCGGGCCGGGAGCGGCGGCCGATGATGACCTCGGGCGAGATCGCCGACTTCGCGCTCAACGCGGTCCTGGAGGACCTGAACCCGCGCAACCCCGTGCTGCTGCTGGTCAACGGCATGGGCGCCACCCCGCTGCTGGAGCTGTACGGCTTCAACGCCGAGGTGCACCGGGTCCTCGCCGAGCGCGGGGTCGCCGTGGCCCGCACGCTGGTCGGCGACTACGTCACCTCCCTCGACATGGCGGGCGCGTCGGTCACGCTGTGCCAGATCGACGAGGAACTGCTGCGGCTGTGGGACGCGCCGGTGAACACGCCCGGTCTGCGCTGGGGCGTGTGATCCCCCGGCCGTGCCTGAACCGTACCTACCACGCAAGGGAGATCCTGTGCTCGACGCCGACTTCTTCCGCCGTTGGATGACGGCGACCGCCGCGTCCGTCGACCGCGAGGCCGACCGCCTCACCGCTCTCGACTCGCCGATCGGGGACGCCGACCACGGCAGCAACCTCCAGCGCGGGTTCCGGGCCGTGCGGGCCGAACTGGAGAAGGAGGCGCCGGACACGCCGGGCGGAGTCCTCACCCTGGCCGGGCGGCACCTGATCTCCACGGTCGGCGGGGCGTCCGGGCCGTTGTACGGGACGCTGCTGCGCCGGACCGGCAAGGCGCTCGGCGACGACGCCGAGGTGAGCGAGGAGCAGTTCACGCAGGCGCTGCGGGCGGGGGTGGACGGGGTGATGAAGCTGGGCGGCGCCTCGGCGGGCGACAAGACCATGATCGACGCGCTGGTGCCGGCCGTGGAGGCGCTGGGCGACGGTTTCGCCGCGGCCCGCTCCGCCGCCGAGGAGGGCGCCGAGGCGACGACCCCGCTCCAGGCGCGCAAGGGCAGGGCGAGCTATCTGGGCGAGCGGAGCAAGGGGCATCAGGACCCGGGCGCCACGTCGTCCGCGCTGCTGATCGCGGCGCTCGTGGCGGCTGCCGAAGGGGCGGAGGGCTGACATGGGCGACGGCAAGCTGGTCGGAATCGTGCTGGTGTCGCACAGTGCGGCGGTCGCGGAGTCGGTGGCCGAGCTGGCGAAGGGGCTCGTGGGCGGCGGCGTGACGGTGCCGGTGGCGCCGGCGGGCGGGCGGCCGGACGGCGGCCTCGGCACCAGTGCGGAGCTGGTCGCCGCGGCGGCCGCCTCCGTCGACCGGGGCGCGGGGGTCGCCGTCCTGACGGACCTGGGCAGCGCGGTGCTCACCGTGAAGGCGCTGCTCGCCGAGGGCGACGAACTGCCGGAGGACACCCGTCTGGTGGACGCCCCGTTCGTGGAGGGCACGGTCGCCGCGGTCGTCACGGCGGCCACCGGCGCCGACCTCGACGCGGTGACGGAGGCGGCCACGGAGGCGTACAGCTACCGCAAGGCGTGAGGCGACGTCCGCGCCCGGAGGACGGCCGGGCCCTGCCCGCACCGGCCGCCCGGCCGGGACGGCCCGGGACCCACGCCCGTCCCCCGGCCCCCGCGGGCCCACCGCCGCGGACCGCGACCGGCGATGGCGGCCGCCCGAAGCCACGGCCCCGCGCCGCCACCGCGTAGCGCGAACCCGCCCCGGCCGCAGGCAGCCGCGGGCCGACGACCGGCCAGGGTTCCACCGCCGCCCGCCGCCCGCCGCCCCGGACTCCGCCCGCCGCCCCGGACTCCGCCCGCCGCCCCGGACTCCGTCCGGCGGGGACGGCCGCCCCGGAGTACCGACGGCCGCGTGTCGCCACCGCGCGCCATGAGCCCACGCCCGGCCGAGGCGGCTGCGGGCCGCACCCGGTCCGGGGCCGGTGCGGGCGTCGGTCTCGTGGGCGAGCGTGGGCGGGGCGAGCCGGCGCGGGTCGCGTACCGGCGCGGGCGGGTGGGACCGGGCACCGCTCGGGACGGGAGGCAGCTCGGCGGCCCCGGGCCGGAAGGGGCCGGCTGGGTCAGTCTGTGGGGAGCTCGGTGCCGGTGCTGGTCAGCAGGCGCCGGACCAGGCGTTCGCCCTCCGCCACCGCGGCCCGGTGGCTCTCGATGGGGCGGACCCGGGAGTGCTCGAAGACGATGTAGGTCACGCCCGAGCGGGCGCCGCCGCCGCGCGGGTCGGCGGGGATGCCGAGGCGCCGGGCCGCGGCGTAGCTGGCCTCGCCGAGGAGGTCGCGCGGGCCGATGTCGCCCACCACCGCGTACTCCACCCGGCCCCGGTAGACGATGGCCGCGACGGAGCCACCGCCCACCGCGTGGTCGCGGTGGTCCCAGACGCGGCTCGGGGCGGGCAGCACGATGTACGGCAGCCGCTCGGCGTTCAGCCGGCGGCCGTCGGACTGCTGGTAGGCGGCGGAGGCCGAGAAGTGCGGGTCGGTGCGGCGGTTGCAGCGGCGGGTGGGCCGGCCGTCGCAGTCGATGTCCATGTCGGCCTTCCAGAAGACCGCGCCGGGCAGCCCGCAGACCGGGATCGTGGCGGGCCGGCCGGCGTCCGGGCGGAGCCGGCCGCGCGAGACCTGCGCGCAGTCGCGTACCAGGGCCAGCAGGTCGGCGGCGCGCACCTCGCCCTCGCCGCGTGCCGTCGCCCCCTCGCCGCGCGCCGCCGGTTCCCCGGTGTGCGCCACGGGCTCCTCGCGGGGCCGGTCCGGCGGCGGCGCGGGGGCGGTGGGCAGCGTCGTCGGAGCGAGCAGGGCGGCGCTCGCCGCGACGAGCGTCAGCGACTGGACACGCACGATGGGGAACCCTCTCCTCGGGGACATGAAAGGACATTCCTCACATATGAATGGAAGGTGATCGCGGCCCACGTTAGGTGACCGGGCGGCGCATGGCCCGCAACACGTGCGGGGCGGCCGGGGGCGGAGCCGCGCGGGCCCGGCCCCCGACCGCCCGCGCCGGCGCGGGCTCAGCGACGACAGCGGTCCGCGCCTCGGCACGAACTGGTCTTTGACGGACGGCAGTTCGGCCGGGATGACGTCAGCATACGCAACCCGGCGCGGAGGCCGCCCAGGGCCGCCGGACACCGCCCTCTTGATGTGCCCTCACCGAGGCGGCATATTGGTCCGGACCATTGACCGTGCGGCGTCCGGGCCGTCCGCGCCGCAGTTGACGGGGAGGCAGCCCTCGTGCGACGCGTTCCGGGTCCTGTCCCCCGCCGTGGCCGCGCTCCCGGGCGTGTCGTCGCGGTGTGCGGCGCGCTGGCCGTCCTGGCCGGCTGCGCGCCGGGCGCCGCGGACGACGACGGGGGCGCGCTGCCCGGAGCGCCGGCCGGGGTCACCGCCACGGCCGGCAGCGCGACCAGCGTGCACGTCATGTGGAACGCGGTCGCCGCCCGGCCGGGCGTCCGCGTCTACGAGGTGTACCGCGGCGGCGCCAAGGTGACCGACGTACCGGCGTCCGAGCACATGGTGGACGTCACCCGGCTGGCCCCGGCGACCGCGTACGTCTTCACCGTGCGCGCCCGCGACACCGAGGGCCGGCTCGGGCCGCCCAGCCGGGAGGCGCGGGCGACGACGCCGGCCGCCGCCGCGGCGGACCGCTCGGCCCCGACCCGCCCGCTCGACCCGCGCGGCCGGGCGATCGGCAGCCGGGCCGTCCAGCTGTCCTGGTCGGCGGCCACGGACGACCGGCGCGTGACCTCCTACGACGTCTACCAGGGGACGACGAGGATCCACAGCGTGGGCGGCGGCCAGACGGCGACCGTGGTCACCGGGCTGCGGCCGGGCACCCGGTACTCCTTCACCGTCCGGGCCCGCGACGCGGCCGACAACCTCTCCCCCGCCAGCCCGCCGGTCCGGCTCACCACCGCGCCCGGCTCCGACGACGGCCGGGGCACCGCGCCCACCTCCTTCCACGCGGCGACCCACCGCACGGACGGCGCCTACTACCTCGACCTGGACTGGGTCGCGCCGCGCACCGACGGCGTGGTGACGGAGTACCAGATCCAGCTGGACGGGCGGCCGGCCACCTCCCTCGTCTGGGGCGACTCCGCGCCCCGCGGGAAGGCGTCGTACAGCTTCTACCTGGGCCGCGAAGCCGGGGAGAGCCACCGGGTGCGGCTGCGCGCCCGGCTGCCGGACGGCACCTGGGGCGGCTTCACCCCCGAGCGCGCGGTGACCACCGGGCGGCCGTAGTCCCGCGCGGCCGGACTCCGGCGGCACGAGGCGCCCGTGCCCGGCCGTCACCCGAGCGGGCGCGCCGGAGGTGCGGCGGCCGGGCCGAGGGCGTTGGCTGCCCCTGAGGCAGCACGGGCGATTCCCTCTCTCCGGCGGCACATGGGATGGTCCGCCGACCGTGCCGCCGGAGGAGAAGTCCCATGCACAGCACCCAGCCGCTCCTCCGTACCCCCCCGGCCGCGGCGGCCGCCGCCCTCGCGCTCGGGCTCGCCGCCGGACCGGCGGCGGCGGGCGCGGGCATCGCCGTGAAGGCCATCGGCTCCACGGTGTCGGTCACCACCAGCGCGTGCACCCTGGTCGACGGCGGCTGGGGCACGGCCTCGCTGCTCGCCGGCGGGCAGACCAGCTTCGCGCAGGGCCGCCGGATCGCGCTGGCGGGGACGACCGTCAGCCAGTCGGCCGCCTGGCAGAGCGTGCCCGCGGGCACCTACACCGTGATCGTGGTGTGCGCGAACAACATGACGGCGGGCACCCAGTCCGTGGTCGTCTCCGCCGCCTCGGCCCCGACCGCCCGCGCCACGACCGCGCCGTCGCGCGGGGTGATGGGCGGCCTCGGCGGCGCCGCCCGGGACTACGGGCCGCTCACCCTCGCCGTGGGCGGCGGCCTGGTGGGCGTGGCGCTGATCGCCACCGGCTGGGTGCTGCGCCACCGCTCCCGCCCGTACCGGCTCCGATGAGGCGTCAACGCCGCGCCTGACAGAGCGTCAGTTGTGCTCGGCAGGGCTGTTGTCGGGCGGCAGCCGGGCGAACTCGGACAGGGCGTGCTGGAGCCACTGGGTCCAGAAGGTCTCCAGGTCGATGCCGGCCCGCAGCACCAGATGGCGCAGCCGGTCGGCCGAACTGTCCTTGCCGGGCGGGAAGTCACGCTCCTCGATCTCCCGGTACTCCGCCAACTGCCGCTCGTGCAGCTCAAGATGGCGTGCGAGTTCGGGCCCGAGACCTCCCGTCCCGACCACCGCGGCGGCGCGCAGCCGCAGCAGCAGGACGTCCCTGAGCGGCTTGGGCTCCTGGGAGGCGGCCGTCCAGCGGACCAGTTCCGCGCGGCCCGCCGGCAGCACCTCGTAACTCTTCTTCTGCCCGCGGGCCGGCTGCTCGGTCGGCAGCGCGCGGATCAGGCCGTCCGCCTCCAGCCTGCCCAGCTCCCGGTAGATCTGCTGGTGCGTCGCCGACCAGAAGTAGCCGATCGACTTGTCGAAGCGGCGCGTCAGCTCCAGCCCCGACGACGGCTTCTCCAGCAGGGCGGTGAGGATGGCGTGCGGGAGTGACATGCGGTCATCCTAGGGAAGGCCGGTGGACGCCCGGGGCCCTACAGCGCCGCCGCCAGTTCGGTGCCCTGCTTGATCGCGCGCTTAGCGTCCAGTTCGGCGGCCACGTCCGCGCCGCCGATGAGGTGCACGGAGCGGCCCGCGGCGACCAGGTCCCGGTACAGGTCGCGGCGCGGCTCCTGTCCGGTGCACAGCACGACGGTGTCCACCTCCAGCACCGTGCTCGCGCCGTCCACGGTGATGTGCAGGCCCGCGTCGTCGATCCGGTCGTAGCTGACGCCGGGGACCATGGTGACGCCGCGGTGCTTTAGTTCGGTGCGGTGGATCCAGCCGGTGGTCCTGCCGAGTCCGGCGCCGACCTTGGTGGCCTTGCGCTGGAGCAGGTGCACGGTGCGCGGCGGTGCGGGCCGCTCGGGCGCGGCCAGGCCGCCGGGGGCGCGGTAGTCGGTGTCGACGCCCCAGGCGCGGAAGTACGCCGCCGGGTCCTCGCTCGCCTTGTCGCCGGCGTCGGTGAGGTACTCGGCGACGTCGAAGCCTATGCCGCCCGCGCCGAGGATCGCGACCCGGTCGCCGACGGGCGCGCCGTCGCGCAGGACGTCGAGGTAGCCGACGACGCTGGGGTGGTCGACGCCGGGGATCTCGGGGGTGCGCGGGGTGACGCCGGTGGCGACGACCACCTCGTCGTGGCCGTCGAGGTCGGCGGCGTCCACCCAGGTGTCCAGCCGCACCTCCACGCCGTGCGCGGCGAGCTGGTGGCGGAAGTAGCGCAGGGTCTCGTCGAACTCCTGCTTGCCGGGGACCTTGCGGGCGACGTTGAGCTGGCCGCCGATCTCGCTCGCGGCGTCGAACAGCGTGACGCGGTGGCCGCGTTCGGCCGCCGAGACCGCGCAGGCGAGGCCGGCCGGCCCGGCGCCGACGACGGCGACGTGCTTGCGCCGCCGGGTCGGGGAGAGCACCAGCTCGGTCTCGTGGCAGGCGCGCGGGTTGACCAGGCAGGAGGTGATCTTCCCGCTGAAGGTGTGGTCGAGGCAGGCCTGGTTGCAGCCGATGCAGGTGTTGATGGCCTCGGGCCGGCCGGCGGCGGCCTTGTTGACGAACTCCGGGTCGGCGAGCATCGGCCGGGCCATGGAGACCATGTCGGCGCAGCCGTCCGCGAGCAACTGCTCGGCGATTTCGGGGGTGTTGATGCGGTTGGTGGTGACGAGCGGGACGGAGACCGCGCCCATCAGCTTCTTCGTCACCCAGGTGTAGGCGCCGCGGGGCACGGAGGTGGCGATGGTGGGGATGCGGGCCTCGTGCCAGCCGATGCCGGTGTTGATGAGGGTGGCGCCGGCGGCCTCGACGGCCCGGGCGAGCCGGACGACCTCGTCCAGGGTGGAGCCGTCGGGCACCAGGTCGAGCATGGAGAGCCGGTAGACGACGATGAAGTCCTCGCCGACCGCCTCGCGCACCCGGCGCAGGATCTCCAGCGGGAAGCGGGTGCGGTGGTCGTACGAGCCGCCCCAGCGGTCGGTGCGGCGGTTGGTCCGCGCGGCGGTGAACTCGTTGATCAGGTAGCCCTCGGAGCCCATGATCTCCACGCCGTCGTAGCCGGCCTGCCGGGCGAGGCGGGCGGTGCGGGCGTAGTCGTCGATGGTGCGCTCGATGTCGGCGTCGGTGAGTTCGCGCGGCACGAAGGGGCTGATGGGCGCCTGGAGGGGGCTCGGGGCGACCAGGTCGCGGTGGTAGGCGTAGCGGCCGAAGTGCAGGATCTGGAGGGCGATCCGGCCGCCCTCGCGGTGGACGGCGTCGGTGACGACGCGGTGCTGGGCGGCCTCCTCCTCGGTGGTGAGCTTGGCGCCGCCCTCGTAGGGGCGGCCCTCGTCGTTGGGGGCGATGCCGCCGGTGACGATGAGGCCCACTCCGCCGCGGGCGCGGGCCGCGTAGAACTCGGCCATCCGTTCGAAGCCGCGCTCGGCCTCCTCCAGGCCGACGTGCATGGAGCCCATCAGGACGCGGTTGGGCAGGGTGGTGAAGCCCAGGTCGAGCGGGCTCAGCAGGTGCGGGTAACGGCTCATCGGGCCCTCCGTGGCGACGTCGTACCCGCCAGTTGTAGAGGACGCCGGGGCCTTTTTGCAACTAGTTGCACAAACGCTGGGCGCACGGGAGCGGCGGCCGCGGGCCGGGTCCGGTCACTCCGACGGCCGTACGGCCGCCGCCTTCCTCACCGGCGGCGGCTGTACGGGTGACTCAGCGGGTCTCCAGCCGCACGTGCAGCTCGCGCTCCTGGTCGCCGGAGGCCGTGCACAGGTCCTGGACGGTGAACAGGGAGTCCAGGGTCGTGCGGAACCGGTCGATCGCCCAGTAGCCGCCCTGCACGTCGGCCGTGACGGACGCCCCGAGCCGGGTGGGACCGCACTCGGCCCCGTGCGTCCCGGCCACGTCGAAGGTGCCGAGCCACACCGTGGGACGCACCTCGTCGAAGTCCCGCGGCGCCTCGCCCGCGCACCGGTCGGAGTCGTAGCAGGCGCACAGGGCGTCGAACACGACCCGGGCGTCCTCCTTGCTGCACCCGCTCAGCTCCACCGAGACGGATTGCGGATGCGCTCGCTCGCTGTCCATCGTGATCGCTCCTCTCGTGACCGCGCCGTGCTGCCGCGCGGACTCCTCGAAGCCGAGCCCCGCCCTCGTCCCCAGCAAAGCACCACCCGCCGTCCGGGGCACTGCCGGCGGCCTCCGCGTCCTCGCCGGAAGCGGTCCTTCCGGCCGGTTCGGCGGGACGGCCGCCCGGGTGGTGAGGGATGGTGGAGGAGAGCGACGGACCCTCGGAGAGGTGAGCGTGGGCGCGGTGCAGCGGGGCGTGTCGGCGGCGGCCGGCCGCGTGGACGGGCGAAGGCGGTGCGGGCGATGAACGCAGCCGGGGGGCTTCCGGCCGAGGGCGGCGAGCCGCCCCGCGGTCCGGTGCCGCCCAGCGGGCTGCTCGACGTGCTGGGCGTGGCCTCGGTGGTCCTGGACGACGAGGGCCGCATCGTGCTGTGGAGCCCGCAGGCCGAGGAGCTGTTCGGCTACAGCGCGCGGGAGGCGCTGGGCCGGTCGGCCGCCCGGCTGATGGTGCACAAGGAGCACCTGGACGTGGTGGTGCAGCTGTTCGCCGACGTCCTGATCACCGGCCGGGGCTGGGCGGGAGCCTTCCCGATCCGGCACAAGGACGGCAGCACGCGCATGGTCGAGTTCCGCAACATGCGGCTGCTGGACGACCGGGGGGACGTGTACGCGCTCGGGCTCGCCGCCGACCAGTCGACCGTGCGGCGCCTGGAGCGGGACGTGGCGCTGTCCGAGCGGATCGTCTCGCAGTCCCCGATCGGGCTGGCCGTCCTGGACACCGAGCTGCGCTACGTCTCCGTCAACCCGGCCCTGGAGCGGATCGACGGCGTCCCGGCCGCCCAGCGGCTCGGCCGTACGATCCCGGAGGTGCTGCCGCAGCTGAACGCCGACAAGGTGGAGTCCGCGACCCGCCGGGTGCTGGAGACCGGGCAGCCGGTCGTCGACGTCTTCACCGTCGGCCGCACCCCCGCCGAACCCGACGAGGACCAGGCCTGGTCCATCTCGCTGTACCGCCTGGAGGACGCCGTCGGCACCATCCTGGGCGTGGCCGTGTCGATCGTGGACGTCACCGAGCGGTACCGGGCGGGCATCGAGGCGGAGGCCGCCCGGCGCCGCCTGACCCTGATCGCCGACGCCACCACCCGGATCGGCACCACCCTGGACCTGGACCGCACGGCGCGGGAACTGGCCGAGGTCGCCGTGCCCGAGCTGGCCGACGTGGCGGCCGTGGACCTGCTGGACGCGGTGGTCGGGGGCCGCCGCAGCAGCCTGGGCCCCACCGAGCCGGCCGTGTTCCGCGCCCTGGCGGTGCGGGCGGACCGCGCGGCCGACGCCCTGGAGGCCGCCGACCCGCCCGGCCAGATCGCCCGCTACGGCCCCGACCGGCTGGTCACCCAGTGCGTGCGCACCGGGCAGCCGGTGCTGCTGGCGCACGTCGGCGAGGAGGACCTGACCTGCATCGCCCGCTCCCCCGAGGCGGCCGTGCTGCTGGGCCGCGCGGGGGTGCACTCGTACCTGGCCGTGCCGCTGATCGCGCGCGGGGAGGTGCTGGGCGCGCTGGACCTCAAACGCACCCGCAATCCGCGGCCCTTCGGCGAGGACGACGTCCTGCTGGCCCGGGAGCTGGCCTCCCGGGCCGCCGTGCAGATCGACAACGCCCGCTGGTACCAGAACGTCCGGGACACCGCCCTGACCCTCCAGCGAAGTCTGCTGCCCCGGCACCCGTCCGTCACCGGCGGCCTGGAGGTCGCCTCCCGCTACCAGCCGGCGGGGGCCACCATCGAGGTGGGCGGCGACTGGTTCGACGTGATCCCGCTGACCGAGGACAAGACGGCGCTGGTGGTCGGGGACGTGATGGGCAGCGGGATCGGCGCGGCCGCCACGATGGGCCGGCTGCGCACCGCGACCAAGGCGCTGGCCTCGCTGGACCTGGACCCGGCCCGGCTGCTGGAGCACCTGGACCGCATCACCGACGGCCTCGACCACTCCATCGCGACCTGCCTGTACGCCATTCACGACCCGCACGCGCGGGAGTGCCGGATCGCCAACGCCGGGCACCTGCCCCCGGCCCGGGTCCGGCCGGGCCGGCCGGCGGAGCTGCTCGACCTGCCCACCGGGGTGCCGCTGGGCGTCGGGGGCGTGCCGTTCGCCACCACCGCCGTCGACCTGGAGCCGGGCGACCAGCTGGTGCTGTACACCGACGGGCTGGTGGAGACCCGCCGGCACCCGCTGGACGAGCGCCTGGACACGCTGCTGTCGCTGCTGGACGACCCGGAGCGCCCGCTCGAAGAGCTGTGCGACCTGCTGCTGCGGACCCTGCACCAGCCGGACAACCACGACGACGTGGCCCTGCTGGTGGCCCGGGCGCAGCCGCTGGCGTGAGCCGGCCGCCCGGCGGGCCCACGGCGCGGCCGGGGCGCCCGGCGGGCCTATCGCGCTGTGCCGACCACGACGGTGGCGCACAGCTCAGCCGAGACGGCGAGGCGCGCGGCGAGACCCGCCGCCGCGAAGGCGGCCAGGGCCGCGGGCGCCTGCCGCTCGCTGGTCTCGACCAGGAGGCAGCCGCCGGGGGCGAGCCAGCGGGGGGCCTCGGCGGTGACGCGGCGCAGGACGTCCAGCCCGTCGGCGCCGCCGTCGAGGGCGGCCGCGGGTTCGTGGTCGCGGGCCTCGGGCGGCAGCAGGGCGACCTCACGGGTGGGGACGTAGGGGACGTTGGCGGCGAGGATGTCGACCCGGCCGCGCAGTGCGGCCGGCAGCGCGTCGAACAGGTCGCCCGTGTGCACCCGGCCGGCGGCGGGGCGCACGTTGCGCCGGGCGCAGCGCACCGCGACCGGGTCGATGTCGGCGGCGTGCAGTTCGACCGGTCCGAGCGCGTCGGCCAGCGCGGCGCCCACCGCGCCCGAGCCGCAGCACAGGTCCACGACGAGCCGGGCGTGCGGCGCCTGGGCCACGGCCTCGTCGACGAGCAGTTCGGTACGGCGCCGGGGCACGAAGACGCCCGGTTCGACGGCGATCCGCAGACCGTGGAACCCGGCCCAGCCCAGGACCTGTTCGAGGGGCAGGCCCGAGGCGCGCCGCCGCACCAGCGCGGTCAGCTCCCGCGGGGTGCGCGCCGCGGCGAGGATCAGCTCGGCCTCGTCCTCGGCGAAGACGCAGCCGGCCGCACGCAGCGCGGTGACGACCTCGGCGCGTGCGGCGGGCGGGAAGGGTGTGACGGGTGTGACGGGCGGAGAGGGAAGTTCGGACATGGCGGGCGGAGACCTTTCGGGAGGCGAAGGGCGCTCCCGCGATCACCCGGCGGCGGTGGACCGCGCCGCTGCGGCGAGGAGGGAGAGCACCCGACCTGACACTGCGGTAATGGGTCTCACCTCCTTGGCCTGCGGCGGCCGGGACCGTCCGCGACCGCAGGTCACCTTACCCCAACCCTCAGACGGCGACGGTCTCTTCGGTCTCCTCCTCGACGGCCTCGGCCGCCTCGCGGGTGCGGGCGTCGCCGTCGGCGCCGGACTCCCGGAGCGCGGGCGCGGAGGGGGCGCCGGCGGCGGAGTGGGGACCGCCGGCCGCGTGGGCGCCGGCCGCGT
>NZ_BAABKC010000015.1:0-21895 GCF_039543625.1 Streptomyces similanensis
GCCCCGGAGCGGGGGCGCCCCCGGCGTGGCGGCCGCGGGCCGTGGCGGCCGCGCGCGGGCGGTCGCCGGGACGGGGCCGTCAGGAGGCGGACGCGGAGTCCTGGCTGGCGGGGCCGCCCGGCCTGGGGACCTTCGCGTCGGCCGGGTCGGTCGGATCACCTGATGCGGGCGGGGCGGTCGTCCTGCTGGGTGCGGCCGCGGGGCGGTCGGGTTCCGGCCGTCCGGCCCGGGGACGGCTCTCCGCCCAGGCCATCAGGGTCGGGTCGTCGAGGGAGTCCACCCACAGGTCGGCGAGGGCCGCAGCCTCCGGGTCGGGGCGGGGGCCCACCCCGATGACCCGCAGTCCCGCAGCGAGCGCGGCCTTCATCCCGTTGACCGAGTCCTCGACGGCGAGGGCTCTGCCGCCGGGCACGCCGAGCCGCCGCGCGGCCTCCGCGTAGGTGTCGGGGTGCGGTTTGGGCCGGATCCGGTCGTCCGGTACGACGATGTGCCGGAAGTGCCGGCGTAAGTTCACCGACTCCAGGGAGGACCGGACCACGTCCTCGGGGCAGTTGCTGGCGACGGCCAGCGGCGCGACCCGCTCCAGCGCCCGCACCAGCTCCCGTGCGCCGCGGGTGCTCACCGGCTCGCGGGCGACGAGGGTGCGGAAGGTGTTCAGCAGTTGCCGGGTCATCTCCTCGGCGTGGTCCGGCTCGCCGACGAGTTCGGCCATGAGGGCGCCGCAGTCCTCGTAGTGCAGGCCCTTGGCGCGCTCGGCGAACGCGTCGTCGGGAGCGTGGCCGAAAGCGCGCAGCACGATCGCACGGGCGCGCTGCCAGTGCTGCTCGGAGTCCACCAGGGTGCCGTCGCAGTCGAAGACGACTGCTTCGGGGGTCCAATCCGGGTCCAGCGTGGGGGGTTTGGTCATGTGCTGTTGCCGTTCTCGCGCGGGGCGGAACCGCCGGGAAGGCCGACTGGGTCCGCCGGTCAGGTGCGAAGGTACGCCTGCTGAGGGGTCCTTCACTTCGGGGAAGTGGGAATCCGCAGGCGAAGAGGCCCGGTTGCCGGACACGGTGGTCACACGCAGTCGACTGCGGTGTTCCTGCACGCATTCGGAACCGTAAACACCATGAACGGTACGCTCCGCTTAGCGCGCGAAGGACGTTTGCCAGCGCAATACGCACGTGTGGGTGACCCCGCCCGGCGCGTCCTGGGGCCGGCGGCCCGCGCGTACGGCGCGGCGAGCCGCCCGGCCGACGGGGCGCCAGCCCCGGCCCACGCGGTGCGCCCGGCCGTACGACAGCCTTGCCCCGCCTGGCGAGTCCGGCCGTCGGCGCGGCACCGCGTGGTGGGCTCGGCCGGGGTCGCGGGTGCGGCGCCGCCCGCCTCGCCGCTCGATCCCCCTCTCGGTCCGGCGCCCTGCCCCGCCCTGCCGGGCGGGCGGGGCCTGAGGCGTCGGCCCGTCGTGCGCCTCCGGCGCGCGGGGGGACGTGCAGGGCGTGAGGCGTGGGCGAGGCGTTCCGCGCGGGTGCGTGGGGCGGTGCGCGACCGGAGGCCGCTCCGCACGGGAGGTGTGCCGCGGTGACGCCCCGGTGCGCCGGGCGCGCGGTCCGGCCGACGCCGTGCGCGGCGTGCACGGCCGAACCCGGCTCGTGCGCGGCGGTACGGGGTCGCCACGGCGGCGCGGTACGCGCCCCTGGCGTGCCCGCCCGCCCCGTCCCGCCACCCCACGCCCCCGACTAACCCACCGGAGTGTGAAACACGATCGACTTCGCGGGTTCACGGCGTTGGTCTTGGCAAGGCCGCCCGGGAGGCTTACGTTCGTGCCTCTAGGCCCGTTCTACGGGCGTAGAGGCTCTGACGTGCGTCGAAGGAGCAGCTCATGGCCAACGTCGTCCGCGCGGCCCTGGTCCAGGCCACCTGGACCGGCGACACCGAGTCCATGGTCGCCAAGCACGAGCGGCACGCCCGCGAGGCCGCCCGGCGGGGCGCGAGGATCATCGGGTTCCAGGAGGTCTTCAACGCGCCGTACTTCTGCCAAGTCCAGGAGCCCGAGCACTACCGCTGGGCCGAGCCCGTGCCGGACGGGCCGACCGTCCGCCGGATGCGGGACCTCGCCCGCGAGACCGGCATGGTGATCGTCGTCCCGGTCTTCGAGGTCGAGCAGCCCGGCTTCTACTACAACACCGCCGCCGTGATCGACGCCGACGGCGGCTACCTCGGCAAGTACCGCAAGCACCACATCCCGCAGCTCAAGGGCTTCTGGGAGAAGTACTACTTCAGGCCGGGCAACCTCGGCTGGCCCGTCTTCGACACCGCCGTCGGCAGGGTCGGCGTCTCCATCTGCTACGACCGCCACTTCCCCGAGGGCTGGCGGCAGCTCGGCCTGGGGGGCGCCCAGCTGGTCTACAACCCCTCCGCCACCCACCGCGGCCTCTCCTCCCACCTGTGGCGGCTGGAGCAGCCGGCCGCGGCCGTCGCCAACGAGTACTTCGTCGCCGCGATCAACCGCGTCGGCCGTGAGGAGTACGGCGACAACGACTTCTACGGGACGAGTTACTTCGCCGACCCCTGCGGCCAGTTCGTCGGGGACCTCGCGAGCGACACCGCGGAGGAACTCCTCGTCCGCGACCTCGACTTCGACCTCATCGAAGCGGTGCGGCAGCAGTGGGCCTTCTACCGCGACCGCCGTCCCGACGCCTACGAAGGGCTGGTGCACCCGTGAACGACCTCTACGACCGCCACCGTGCCGTCCTGCCCGACTGGCTCGCGCTGTACTACGAGGACCCGATCGAGATCACCCACGGCGAGGGCCGCCACGTCTGGGACAGCGCGGGCCGCCGCTACCTCGACTTCTTCGGCGGCATCCTCACCACCATGACCGCGCACGCGCTGCCCGAGGTCACCAAGGCGGTCAGCGAGCAGGCCGGCCGGATCATCCACTCCTCCACCCTCTACCTCAACCGGCCGATGGTGGAACTCGCCGAGCGCATCGCCCAGTTGAGCGGCATCCCGGACGCGCGGGTGTTCTTCACCACCTCCGGCACCGAGGCCAACGACACCGCCCTGCTGCTGGCGACGGCGTACCGGCGCAGCAACACCGTGCTGGCCATGCGCAACAGCTACCACGGGCGTTCGTTCAGCACGGTCGGCATCACCGGCAACCGCTCCTGGTCCCCGAGTTCGCTCTCCCCGCTCCAGACCCTGTACGTCCACGGCGGCGTCCGCACCCGCGGCCCCTTCGCCCACCTCGACGACGCCGCCTTCATCGTGGCCTGCGTCGAGGACCTCAAGGACCTCCTCGGCCACACCCGCCCGCCCGCCGCGCTCATCGCCGAACCCGTCCAGGGCGTCGGCGGCTTCACCTCGCCGCCCGACGGCCTGTACGCCGCCTTCCGCGACGTGCTGCGCGAGCACGGCATCCTGTGGATCGCCGACGAGGTGCAGACCGGCTGGGGCCGCACCGGCGAGCACTTCTGGGGCTGGCAGGCGCACGGCCGCAGCGGCCCGCCCGACCTCCTCACCTTCGCCAAGGGCATCGGCAACGGGATGTCCATCGGCGGGGTCGTCGCCGGCGCCGAGATCATGAACTGCCTGGACGCCAACAGCATCTCCACCTTCGGCGGCACCCAGATCACCATGGCGGCCGGCCTCGCCAACCTCAACTACCTCCTGGAGCACGACCTTCAGGGCAACGCCCGCCGGGTCGGCGGCCTGCTCATCGAACGGCTGCGCGCGGTGGCCGCCGGACTGCCCGGGGTGCGCGAGGTGCGCGGGCGGGGACTGATGATCGGCGTCGAACTCGCCCGGCCGGGCACCGACGAGGCCGACCCGAAGGCGGCCGCCGCCGTGCTGGAGGCGGCCCGCGAGGGCGGCCTGCTCATCGGCAAGGGCGGCGGCCACAACACCAGCGCCCTGCGCATCGCCCCGCCGCTCTCCCTGACCGTCGCGGAGGCGGAGGAGGGCGCCGCCGTCCTGGAGAACGCCCTGCGCGCCGCGTACTGAGGCACCCGCACCGAGCACCCGGCGCGAGCCGGCAGAAAAAGGGGGACGTCGCCATGACCATCTCCTCGGACCGCCCCCTGACCGCCCAGCGACCCGCCGCCCCGCAACTCGCCGCCCCGCGACCCGCCGCCCGGCGACCGCCCGAACCCGCCCTGTCCGTGCGGCAGGTGCTCGCCCTGGAGCGGGTGCTCGCCGGGGAGCCCGAGGTGGTGGCCGGCGCCGGCCGGCTCGATCAGCCGGTGCGCTGGGTGCACGTCGCCGAGGCGGCCGACGTCGGCGTGATGCTCAGCGGCGGCGAGATGGTGCTCACCACCGGCGTGCTGCTGGCCGGCGACGAGGAGAAGCAGGCCGAGTACATCCGCTCCCTGCACCGGGCCGAGGCCGCGGCCGTCGTCCTCGGACTCGGCCGGGCCTTCCCCGCCCCGCCGGAGGTGATGCGCCGGGCCGCCGAACGCTGCGGGCTGCCCCTGGTGGTGCTGCACCGCCCGTTCCCCTTCGCGGAGCTGACCGAGGAGGTGCAGTCCCGGCTGGTGCGCCGCAAGTACGCCGCCGTCAGCCTGTCGGAGGCGGTACGCACCGCGCTCACCGCCCTCATCACCGCCGGCGCCCCGCTCCAGGCGCTGCTGGACGAGATCGCCCAGCACACCGCCTGCCCGGTCGTCGTCACCAACCTCGCCCACCGCGTCCTGGCCACCGCGGGGGAGCGGCCCGCGGTGGACGACGTGCTCCGCGACTGGGAGCGCATCGCCCGGCAGGCGTGGGGGCCCGGCCCAGGCCGTTCGGGCGCGGGGGGAGGCGGCGAGGGCGACGGCTGGATCCGCGCCGAGCTCGGCGGGCGCGGCGAGCGGTGGGGCCGGCTGGTGCTGTGCGGCCACCGCGGCGACACCGCCACCGGACGGCTGCTCGCCGACCGCGCCGCCGAAGCCCTCGTCCTGCACCGCATGCTCGGCGGCGCGGCCGGCCGCACCTGGGAGGAGCAGTCCGCGCTGAGCCTGCTCACCGACCTGGCCGGCGGCGCCGTACCCGCCCGCCAGCTCCTGCCCCGGGCCCGGGCGGCCGGACTGCCGGTCAACCGGCGGACGTTCGTGCCGCTGGCCGTCCACGACGCCGACCCCGCCGAACTCGACCGGCTGCTGCGCCTGTTGGGCCTGACCGGGCTGGTCGCCGAACTCGCCGGGGGCGTCGTCGCCGTCCTGCTCAGCCTCGCCCGCGACCAGGACGCCGACGCCCTCGCCGAACACTTCGCCACCCGGCTGCGCGAGGCGCCGGGCGCGGCCGGCACCGTGGTCGCCGCGGCGGGCGCCCGCACCGCCTGGGACGACGTGCCCGCCGGACTGCGCGAGGCCCGGCACGTCGCCGACGCCGTCGCCGGCTCCGCCGCCCGCTGCCTGCCGGCCGTCGTCCGCCTGCGCGACGTCCATCTGCGCGGCCTGATCCGGCTGCTGCGCGAGAACCCGCACGTGCAGTCCTTCGCCGAACGCGAGCTGGACGGACTGCTGTGCGACGCGGGCCAGGACCTGCTGGACGTCCTGCGCACGTATCTCGCCACCGGCCGCAACAAGTCCCGCACCGCCCGGCTCCACCACGTCTCCCGGCCCGCGCTCTACCGCCGCCTGGAGGCCATACAGGGCCGGCTCGGCGTGGACCTCGACGACTTCGAGCAGGCCGCCTCCGTGCACATAGCCCTCCTCGCACACGACGCGCAACAGCAGTGAAACCCGCGACCACCTGGCGAAACAGCGGCGACACAGGGGACGGGGCCACGATGACACGGTGCCACGCCGCACCCCGGCGGACGTGACACCGTGCACCTCGAACCGGCCCCCGTGGTGTCCCTACGCTCAACGCACACCGATCGAGCAGCGGAGGTCCCGATGAGCCGAGTGATCCGAGCCGCCGTCTTCCAGACCGCCTGGACCGGCGACAAGGAGTCCATGATCCGCCGCCACGAGCAGGCGGTCCGCGACGCCGCCGCCCAGGGCGCTCAAGTCCTCTGCTTCCAGGAGCTGTTCTACGGACCGTACTTCTGCCAGGTGCAGGACCCCGCCTTCTACGAGTACGCCGAGCAGATCCCCGACGGCCCGATCACCCAGCGCTTCCAGGCCCTCGCGCGCGAACTGGGCATCGTCCTCGTCCTGCCGATGTACGAGGAGGAGCAGCCCGGCGTCCTCTACAACACCGCCGCCGTCATCGACGCCGACGGCAGCTACCTCGGCAAGTACCGCAAGACCCACATCCCCCAAGTGCGCGGCTTCTGGGAGAAGTTCTACTTCCGTCCCGGCAACAGCGGCTGGCCCGTCTTTGACACCGCCGTCGGCAGGGTCGGCGTCTACATCTGCTACGACCGCCACTTCCCCGAGGGCTGGCGGGCGCTGGGCCTGGCCGGTGCGGAGATCGTCTTCAACCCCTCGGCCACCAGCCGCGGCCTGTCCGGCTACCTGTGGCAGCTGGAGCAGCCGGCCGCCGCCGTCGCCAACGAGTACTTCGTCGGCGCGATCAACCGGGTCGGCGTGGAGGACCTAGGAGACAACGACTTCTACGGCACGTCGTACTTCGTCGACCCCGAGGCGCAGTTCGTCGGCGAGGTGGCGAGCGACAAGGAGAGCGAGCTGGTCGTCCGCGACCTCGACCTCGCCAAGCTGCGGGAGGTCCGCGACCGCTGGCAGTTCTACCGCGACCGCGCCCCGGGCGCGTACGGCCCGCTGACGGCGCCGTAACCGCCGGGCGCCCTGGCCCCGGACCACCCCAGCCGACGACCGAACGAGAGGCCCCCATGAGCCGCCGTACCCTCATCCGCGGCGGTCTCGTCATCACCGCATCCGACGAGATCCACGCCGACGTCCTCATCGAGGACGGCCGTATCGCCGCCCTCGCCGCCACCGGCACCCCGGCCGCCGAGACCCTCACCGCCGAACAGACCATCGACGCCACCGGGAAATACGTGATCCCGGGCGGCGTGGACGGTCACACCCACATGGAGATGCCGTTCGGCGGCACCTACGCCTCCGACACCTTCGAGACCGGCACCCGCGCCGCCGCCTGGGGCGGCACGACCACCATCGTGGACTTCGCCGTCCAGTCCAGGGGCGGCGCCCTGCGCGAGGGCCTGGACGCCTGGCACGCCAAGGCCGAGGGCAACTGCGCGATCGACTACGGCTTCCACATGATCGTCTCCGATGTCACCGAGGAGACGCTGAAGGAGATGGACCTCCTGGTGGAGGAGGGGGTGACCTCGTTCAAGCAGTTCATGGCCTACCCGGGCGTCTTCTACAGCGACGACGGGCAGATCCTGCGCGCCATGCAGCAGGCCGCGGGCAACGGCGGGCTGATCATGATGCACGCCGAGAACGGCATCGCCATCGACGTCCTGGTCGGACAGGCCCTCGCCCGCGGCGAGACCGACCCCCGCCACCACGGCGAGGTCCGCAAGGCCCTGCTGGAGGCCGAGGCCACCCACCGGGCGATCCGGCTCGCCCAGGTGGCGGGCGCGCCGCTGTACGTCGTGCACGTCTCGGCCCGCGAGGCGGTCGCCGAACTGGCCCGGGCGCGCGACGAGGGACTGCCCGTCTTCGGCGAGACCTGCCCGCAGTACCTGTTCCTGTCCACCGACAACCTCGCCGAGCCCGGCTTCGAGGGCGCGAAATACGTGTGCAGCACGCCCCTGCGCCCCCGGGACCACCAGGCGGCCCTGTGGCAGGGCCTGCGCACCAACGACCTCCAGGTGGTCTCCACCGACCACTGCCCCTTCTGCTTCAGCGGCCAGAAAGAACTGGGCCGGGGCGACTTCTCCAAGATCCCCAACGGGCTGCCGGGGGTGGAGAACCGAATGGACCTGCTCCACCAGGCCGTCGTGGACGGCCGCATCTCGCGCCGCCGCTGGATCGAGATCGCCTGCGCCACCCCGGCCCGGATGTTCGGCCTCTACCCGAAGAAGGGCACCATCGCGCCCGGCGCCGACGCCGACGTGGTGATCTACGACCCGCACGCCGAACAGGTCCTCTCCGCCGAGACCCACCACATGAACGTCGACTACTCGGCGTACGAGGGCCGGCGGATCACCGGCCGGGTGGAGACCGTGCTCTCGCGCGGCGAGGCCGTCGTCACCGAGCGGGAGTACACCGGACGCGCCGGCCACGGCGTCTACACCCCCCGCGCCGCCTGCCAGTACCTCGACTAGGAGCGCCGCCCATGGACTTCGGACTCGTCCTGCAGACCGACCCGCCGGCCTCGCGCGTCGTGGAGCTGATGCGGCGCGCCGAGCACAACGGCTTCACCTACGGCTGGACCTTCGACTCCGCCGTGCTGTGGCAGGAACCCTTCGTCATTTACAGTCAGATCCTCGCCCGCACCGAACACCTGAAGGTCGGGCCCATGGTCACCAATCCGGGCACCCGCACCTGGGAGGTGACCGCCTCCACCTTCGCCACCCTCAACGACATGTTCGGCAACCGCACGGTGTGCGGCATCGGCCGCGGCGACTCCGCGATGCGCGTGGCCGGCCGCAAGCCCAACACGCTGGCCCGGATCAGCGAGGCCATGAAGGTCGTCCGGGCGCTCGGCCGCGGCGAGGAGGCCGACCTCGGCGGCGGCGCCGTGGTGAAGTTCCCCTGGGTGCGGCCGGGCGCCGAACTCCCCGTCTGGATGGCCGCGTACGGGCCCAAGGCGCTGAAGATGACCGGCGAGGAGGCCGACGGGTTCATCCTCCAGCTCGCCGACCTCTACCTCACCGAGTACATGGTGAAGGCGGTCAAGGACGCCGCGGCGCGGGCCGGACGGGACCCGGCCGAGGTGACGGTGTGCGTCGCCGCACCCGCCTACGTCACCGCCGACGACTCGCCCGAGGCGCTGGCCCACGCCCGGGAACAGTGCCGCTGGTTCGGCGGAATGGTCGGCAACCACGTCGCCGACCTCGTCGCCCGCTACGGCGAGCACTCCGCCGCCGTCCCCGAGGAACTGACCGAGTACGTCAAGGCCCGCCAGGGCTACGACTACGCCCACCACGGGCGCAGCGGCAACCCGGACACCCGGTTCGTGCCCGACGAGATCGTCGACCGGTTCTGCCTGATCGGACCGGTCGAGGCGCACATCGAGAAGCTGACCGCGCTGCGCGAGCTGGGTGTGGACCAGTTCGCCGTGTACGCCATGCACGACGCACGCGAAGCCGTGATCGACGCGTACGGCCGGAAGGTCATCCCCGTCGTCAACTCCTGAACCACCGTCCCGATCCGATTGGGCTGCCCATGACCGACACCGCGCCCCCGGGCATACCGCCGTCCGGCCAGGTCACCTCCGCCGACGGGCGGGTGGAGATCGCCCCGGGCACCGAACCGCCCAGCGGCCCCTACGCCAACGCGGACCTGCTGCCGGTCCCCGTCGAGCGGCGGACCTGGACGACGTACAACTTCTCGGCGCTGTGGGTCGGCATGGCCCACAACACGGCCTCCTGGACGCTGGCCTCCGGACTGATCGCCGTCGGCATGGACTGGAAACAGGCGGTGTTCACCATCGCCCTGGCCAATCTGATCGTGCTCGCCCCGATGCTGCTCACCGGGCACGCCGGGCCCAAGTACGGCATCCCCTTCCCGGTCTTCGCCCGCGCCTCCTTCGGAGTGCGCGGGGCCAACCTGCCCGCTCTCGTACGGGCGTTGGTGGCGTGCGGCTGGTTCGGCATCCAGACCTGGATCGGCGGCGAGGCGATCTACCTCCTGGCCGGGAAGCTGATCGGCGACCGCTGGGCGAAGGCCGCCGACTTCGGCGGGTACGCCTGGACGATGTGGCTGTCGTTCGCGCTCTTCTGGGTGCTCCAAGTGGCGATCATCCACCGGGGCATGGAGACCGTCCGCCGGTTCGAGAACTGGGCGGCGCCCTTCGTGCTGGTCGGCGCGTTCGTGATGTTGTACTGGATGAGCGACAAGGCCGGGGGCCTCGGACCGCTGTTCGACCAGCCGTCGAAGCTGGGCTGGGGAGCGGACTTCTGGAAGCTGTTCGCCCCGTCCCTGATGGGCATGATCGGCTTCTGGTCCACCCTGTCGCTGAACATCCCCGACTTCACCCGCTACGGCCGCAGCCAGCGGGCCCAGACCCGCGGCCAGGCGCTCGGCCTGCCCACGACGATGACCCTGTTCGCCTTCCTGTCCGTGCTGGTCACCTCCGGCTCGCAGGCCGTCTACGGCCAACCGATTTGGGACCCGGTGCAGTTGGCGGCCAAGACGGACAACGTCGTCGGACTGCTGTACGCGCTGGTGACGGTGCTGGTGGCGACCCTGTCGGTGAACATCGCCGCCAACCTGGTCTCCCCGGCCTTCGACTTCTCCAACATCGCCCCGCGCACGGTGAGTTTCCGCACCGGGGCGCTGATCACCGCCGTGCTCGCCGTGCTGATCCGCCCGTGGAAGCTCTACTCCGACCCGCAGGGCTACATCTTCACCTGGCTCGGCCTGGTCGGCGGACTGCTCGGCACGGTGGCCGGCATCCTCGTCGCCGACTACTGGATCGTCCGGCGCACCCGGCTCGACCTGGCCGACCTGTACCGGCCCGGCGGACGCTACTGGTACACGGGCGGCTGGAACTGGCGGGCGGTGGCGGCGTTCGCGGCGGGCGGCGTCCTCGCCGTCGGCGGCGCGGACTTCCACCCGCTGATCGACGGCCGCCCGATCCCGCCCCTCGAACCGCTCGCCGACTACGGCTGGGCGGTGGGCCTCGGCACCTCACTGCTGCTGTACCTGGCCCTGACCCTCACCGCCGGCCGGGACCGCCGCCCGGCCTGACCGGCCGCCGGGCCGCTCACGGTCCGAAGGACGCACCCGGGCAGGAGTCCACGGCGGTCAGCGCCGTGGCCTCCGCGAGCCGCACCTCGACCCGGCCGGCGTCCGTCTCGACGAGCAGCCGCCCGGCGGCCGTGCGCACCGGCTTCCCGCACACCTGCCCCGCCGGGGTGCGCACCAGCACCCGCGGCCCCTCCTTCTCCGGCCCGTACCAGGTCAGCGCCACGCCCGCGACGAGCATCGCGCCGCAGGCGATGGTCAGCGCCACCCCCCGGGTGAGGGCCCGCACCGTGCGGCGGGTCTCCATGTGGTCGCCGAGGTGCAGCGCGGCGGCCGCGGCCGGCACCCCGGTGGGCAGCCGGACCCCGGTGGGCGCCCCGTGCGCCGCCCGGAGCAGCAGCAGCGCCCCGAGCGTGCCGAACACCAGGCACAGCAGCAGGATCACGCCCACCACGGCGTCGTAGGGCGGGGCCAGCTTGCTCACGTCGGTACGGCCCTTGACCAGGCCGAAGCCGAGCAGCCCGACGAACAGGGCGGCGAGCCCGTTGCGCCAGGCGAGCGCGGCCTCCCGCGCCCGGGCCAGCTCACCGGCCAGCAGCCGCCGGGTCAGCCGCCCGGCCGCCCGGTCGGCGGGCGTCCCCGGCGGCCCCGGCCGCACCCGCCACCGGGCGGTCACCGCCGCTCCACGACGACGTTCCAGTAGGCGCCGCACCCCTTCTCCTCCGGGGGCCGGCCGGGATGCTCGCCGTCGCACTCGCACAGCACCGGGACGTGCGCGGGGCGCGGCCGGCGGCGCGGCGAGCGGAAGACGCGGTCGGTGTGCGTGTAGCCGAAGGCACAGCCGCACCGGGGGCACGCGCCGTGCAGCACGGCCACCCCGTCGTCGGCGGCCTCCACCGTGAGACCGGCCGTGTAGCGCTGCGCGTACTCGCGCCGGGTCGTCTCCAGATACGGCACCGCGGCGCCGGACGCGGGTGCGGGGTTCACCACCGCGGCTCCTCCTTCCGGGCACCGGCCCCGGACGGCCGCTCCGGCCGACGGGTCCGCCGCCGGGCCGTCCTCACGGGGTACGGCCGCCGGTCCGGGACGTACGGTCTCCACCAGGCCCCCAGCATGCCCAGTCGCCGCCGCGGACGCCATCGCCGCGGCGGCCGCGCCCGGAACTCGACCGCCCGGGCGACCGGCCGGCCCCGCGGCCGCCGCGTATCGGGCGGAAACCGTCCGAACACCGGGCGTCGTTGGGCAGGATGCCGAAGAGGCACGCGACGCGCGGTCGCCGGAACGCCTCAGCGGGCACCATGGCGACGGGAGGGGATGCCCCATGACCGAAGCCGGAGCCGTACCGCAGACCGAGCGCCTCGCCGCCGCCCTCGCGGCCACGGCCGAACTGTCCGTACCGGTCGACGCCGACGCGTACGAGGGCGTGCGCGGCGACCGGCTCGACGCGCTCACCGGACAACTCGACGCCCTGCACGCCGAGTCGCCCGGGACCCGGGACGGCACGACCGCCGCGCTGGTGGCGGCCCGGCTCGGCCGGTGTCTCGCGCTGCGCTTCGCGCTGACGGCCCAACCGGACGACCGGGAACGGGCGTCGCAGCTGCTGGAGACGGCCCGCGCCTGCGAGCTGCTGGCCGAGGAGGAACGGACGGCCGCGGACCGGGCCCTCGGGGCGATGCTCGGCTCGCGGCTGTTCCGGCTGCACCGCGAGTTCTCCGGCGGATCCCAGGAACAGTGGTCCCTCCAGCGGATGATGAACGCGTTCGCCGTCGGGGTGCCCGCCGCACAGGGCGGCTCCGGCATGCTGGAGGACAGCCTCCGGCTCGTACGGCTGCTGCTGGAACGCGACCGCCCGGACCTGCCCCCCGAGGCGCGCCGCTACCTGCGCGACTTCGACGAGGTGATCGGCGCGGCGCTCGACGGCGACACCGACGTGCTCGCCCGCAGGGGCCGGCAACTCATCGACTCCACCCCCGGCTTCACCCTGCCGCCGTCGCTGCGCGCCGTGCTGCCCGCCGCGTTCGGCCTCCTCGAGGACGCCTCCGCGCGACCGGCCGGCGACGCGGGACCCTCCGACCTGCGGACCGCCGGCGCGCGCCTCGCCGCCGAGCCGCTCACCGAGTCCGACTGGGCGCAGATCGCGGAGTCCCAGAACCAACTCCTCGCCCTGACCGAGGCGATGGCGCCGGGGACGCTCGCCGAGGAGGACCTGGCCGAGCTGATCGCCCGGCTGACGGGCACCGGGGAAACGGGTCCGGCGTCCGGGCGGTCTAGGCTGATCGCCGCGCTCCTCCACTTCGCCCTCGCCGTGCGCACCGGCGACATGGAAGGCTTCCGCACGGCACTCGGGCTGATGCGCGACGCCTACGCCGACGGCGAGCTGGACGCCGCCTTCTACGACGAATGGCTGCGCGCCATCGTGCCCGGCGTGCTCCTCGGCGCCAGTCTCACCGGCGGCAGCCTCCAGGACCAGGAGACCGCCTGGCTGCTGCTGGAGGCGCAGCGCTGGGACGACGCGGCGGCGAGCGGGACCAGCGCCGTCAGCCTCCGCCTGTGCGGAGCGGCCCTGCGCCTCAACTTCCGGCTGATGTCCGCCCTGGACGACGAGGACGGCGAGGCGGTCGAGGACGTCGTCGAGGCGCTGTGCGAACTGGAACTGGACGACGCCTACGACGACGCCGAGGACTGGATCCACGTCCTCGTCGGCTTCCTGCTCGGCGCCGCCTGCCTGGGCACCGCCAGACTCGCCGGATCGCGGGAGGAGATGACCGACCGGCTGCGCGCGGCGGTGCACCACTTCCAGCAGGCCGTGGACTCCCCGGTCGACATGCCCGCGATGCGCGCCCTCCTCGACGCCTCCTGGGCCCCGCTGATCACCCTGACCGCGATCGCCGAGAACGACCCGGGGCGCATCGCCGAAGGGGTGCGGCGCACCCGGACCGCGCTCGAAAGCCCCGGCTTCACCTCCGACTTCCGCTCCCGGGTGCGCAGCGCGGCGGCCATCGCCCTGCACACCCAGTACACGCTCACCCGCGACCCCGCCCCGCTGGACGAGGCGGTCGCGGAGCTGGAACAGGCCGTGACCGAGCTGCCCGACGGGGTGCCGGGCGGCGCCGACCTGCGCTGGGACCTGGCCGCGCTGCGCGCCGAGCGCGCCGCCGTCCGCCCCGGCACCCCCGAGGGCGACGGCGACCTGCGGGCCGCCGTCGCCCTCGCCCGCACCTCCCTGCGGCTCGCCGCCGACGACGTCCTGCTCCAGCAGGGCGTCGGCCACGGCCTGCGCATCGCGCGCGCCGCCGCCGACCGGGGCCGCAGGGCCGCGTTCTGGGCGGTGCGGGCCGGTCTGCTGGAGGAGGCGGTCGAGGCGCTGGAGGCGGGCCGCTCGCTGGTCCTGGGCGCGGCCGCCGTCTCCGCGGGCGTCGCCGACCGCCTGGCGGACCTCGGCGAGCGCGAACTCGCCGAGCGCTGGCGCGGCACCGCGACCCCGTCCCGCACCGCCGCCTCCCCGCTGGAGCGACTGGCCCGCGCCCGGTCCGGCTCCCCGCTGGAGCTGCTGACCGACCTGAGCGCGGGCACCCTCGACGTGCCCGGCGGGCTGCGCCGCCGCTCGCTTGAGCTGCTGCGCGGCCGGGACGGCGCCGACGACACGCGGCCGGCGTCCGGGTCCGCGGCCGCGCTGCGGGCCGGGCTGCGGGAGACGGGCGCGGACGCGCTCGTGCACCTGGTGCCCGGTGTGGACGAGCAGGACGGCGCCGTCCTCGTGCTTGCCCCGGACGGCCCCGTCCACGCGCTGCCGCTGGCCGCGCTCACCCCCGCCGGGCGCGCCCCCGTCACGGACTACCTGGCGGCCGGCGCCCACCGCCAGCGCCTGGCCGCCGCCGCCGACGACCCCGACGGTCCCGACGTGAACGAGCGGGAGGTCCAGCGCGCCGAACGGCGCTGGCTCCAGGCCCTGGACCGCATGTGCGAGTGGGCCGGCGCCGTCCTCGCCCCCGTACTGGACCACCTCGGGGTGTGGGGGCGCGCGCTGACCGAGGCCGGACTCGTCGCGGGCCCGGCCGGGACCGGGAGCGCCGCCGCGGTGCGGCTGATCCTGGTGCCGTGCGGCGAGCTGGGCGTGGTGCCGTGGCAGGCCGCCGTCCTCACCCCGCCCGCCCGCCACCACGTGCCCCGCACGGTACGGGCCTGCGAGATCACCGTCCTCACGCACGCCGCCTGCGGCCGGGAGTTCCTGCGCGCCGCCGCCCGCCGGCGGATGGACCCCGCCGACCGGCCGGCCCTCGTCTTCCACGGGTACGACGACCTGGCCTGGGCCGAGGAGGAGGTCGACACCCTCGCCGACGTGTACTACCCGGGAGCCGTCGTCCATCGCCCCGACGAACACCCGGCCACCCCCGAGACCGTCCTCGCCCTCCTCGGCGGCCGGGCCGCCGCCCCCGCCTCCCTGGTGCACCTCGCCTGCCACGGACTGGCCGGCCCCGACCCGGCCGGCTCGGCGCTCAAACTCGCCGCGCCCGACGGGAACGACGGCGCGGACCTCACCCTGAGCACCCTGCTGGAGACGCCCGCCGAGGGCGACGCCTTCCGGTCGGCCGGCCCGCTGGTCGTCTGCGGCGGCTGCGAGACCGACCTCACCACCCGCGACCACGACGAGGCGCTCACCGTCACCTCCGTCATGGTGCACCGGCTCGCCGCCGACGCCGTCGGCTCCCGGTGGCAGGTCGACGACCGGCTCTCCGAGATCCTCATGCTCGTCCTGCACGACGCGCTCGCCCGCGGACTGGCCCCGCCGGACGCGCTGCGCGCCGCCCAGCGCTGGATGCTCACCCCGCCCGGCGACCGCCCGGCCGTGCGGGGCCTGGCCCATCTCACCGGCCGCGGCCTCGGCGAGGAACTGCGCGACCGGCCCCACGCCTGGGCCGCCTTCGTCCACCAGGGCAACCCCGCACCGGCGGCGCGCTCCGCCCGGCCCCAGGAAGGAGAACGCCCGTGACGACGTCGGAGGAACTCCTCCAGCTCCTGCACCGGCACTGGACCACGGTCGCCACCGGACTCGACGACGACGAACTGCGCCAACTCGCCGACGTACTCGCCCAGATGCGGGAGCGGGCCGCCGCCGACGACCCGCCCGGCGTCGCCCGCGCCGTACGCCGGCTGCGCCGCACCCTGTCCGCGCTGCCGCCCGAGCACCCCGTCTGCGCCGCGCTCGGCGGCCACCGCTACGCCGCCGGCGCCCGCGAGCTGCCCTCGCCGGCCACGATCGACGCGGTGCTCGACGTACTCGGCGCCCCGCCACCCGATCCCGGCGACCTGCTGCGCACCGCACGCCTGCGGCTCCTGGCCGCGCCCGCCCTCACCGAGGCGGAGCGCGCCGCGCTGCCCGGCGGCCAGGGCGACGCGGCCGGCCTGATCGGACTCCGCGCCGCCGACCGCACCGTCCGCTACCCCCGGTTCCAGTTCCGCACCGGCACCGCCGAACCGCTGCCGGTCGTCCGCCGGATCAACGCGCTGCTGCGCGCCGACCGCGACCCGTGGGGCGCCGCCGACTGGTGGCTGGGCGGCAACCGGTGGCTCGGCGGCGTCCCCGCCGAACTCCTCGGCGCCCTGCCGGACGACCAGCTCGAACGCGCCGCCGCCGAACTCGTGGGGGCACTCTGATGGTCGGCCAACTCCCGCCCCGCGAAGCGGTGATGACGCCGCTGCTCACCACCGTGCCCGCGGACACCCTGCTGTGGCGCTGCCACGAGGAGCGGTACGAGCCCGGCGCGTTCAACCCGAGCGTCGCGCACGAGTTCTTCAAGGGCAGCCGCTTCGACCCCACCGAGAAGGACCCCTACCCCTATCTCTACGCCGCCCTGGACCCGGTCACCGCGCTGTCCGAAGTGCTGCTGCGCTCGGTCGAGTTCAGCGACCGGGGCGCGGTGCGCCAGATCCCCTGGGCGCAGGCGTCCCGCTACGCCCTCTCCGCGGTGCGCACCACCGAGGACCTCACCCTGGTCGACCTCACGACCGCAGAGGGGCTGGCCGCCGTCTGGCAGGACGACTGGCTGATCGACACCGAGGAGTACGCCGGCACCCGGTACTGGGTGCGGGTGATCCGCGAACGCGGCGCCGGCGTCCAGGGGTTGTGGTGGACCTCCAAGCGCTGCCGCCCGCGCCCGGCGCTCCAGCTGTTCGGCGACCGCTGCCCGGCCCGGCCCCTCACCGGCCGGCCGGAGGAGCACCTGCGGCTGGCGTCGCCGGACGACGTACGCGAGGTCAACCGCCTCCTGGCCCCGCTGCGCGCGGTCGTCTCCGCTCCGCGGGACTGACCGCACGGGCCCGCACACCGCCGCCCCGGTCCGTCGCGACGGACCGGGGCGGCGGGGCGCGGGCGTAGCGGCGGGGCGCGCCGCTCAGCGTTCGCGGACCGACTCGCGGCGGGCCGCCGACGGGAGCAGCGGCCAGTTCTGCGAGAGCCGCATCGCGGACTCGGTGACGGCCGGGTCCTTGGCCGCCCCCATCACCCCGTCGAGATAGGCGTGGGCGGCGGCCTCGTAGATCTGGCGGGTGGCGGCGATCCGCGCGTCGGCGGCCTCCCGGCGGTCCTCCTGCCGGGCCTGCGCCGTGCTCTGCCGGGCCTGCGCGGCCTCGGCGGCGGCCACCGTCTCCGCGCGCCGCCGCAGCAGCCCCGTACGGTTCTCCAGCGCCGTGCGGTAGGCGTCCAGGAACGGGTGCTCCCGGAACAGGCCGAGCAGGAACCCGACCCCGCCGGAGAGCAGCAGCAGCGCGCAGAACAGCCAGGTCACCGTCTGTGTCGTCAGGTGCAGCCGGTCCACCAGCGTGCTGGTGTCGGCCGCCGTGCCGCCCAGGCCGCGGAAACCGCCCGTGCCGCCCGTCGCGGGCGCCGGAGTGTCGTGCTGGGTCACGAACTTGGCGCGCAGCGAGCCCAGCAGCCAGGTCAGGAAGCCCCACACGCCCAGCAGCGACAGCGAGGGCAGCCATCCGCGGCGCGGCGATCCGGTGGCCGAGCGCCAGCGCAGCATGAGCCCGGCCAGGTGCGGCAGGATCAGCATGACGACGGCGGTGGAGACCGCCAGGGTGCCGGACATGAGGTCGCCGCCGGTGCTGCCGACGCCGTGGAAGGGCTGGTAGGCGACCCAGTAGACGGGCATCTCGACGGCCATGATGACCAGCAGCAGGGCCCAGGTCATCCACCGGGGCAGTCCGGGCCGGGTCTGCAACCCCTCCCAGGCGTGCGCCGAGGGCTGGTCGCGCACACCGGCGCGCGCGGCGCGGTGCAGTTCGTCCAGGCCCACGGGCGGCGTGCCCCCGCCCTCCGGCGCGGCGCCGGTCAGCCGCACCGTCTGCCAGTCGTCGCCCTCCGGTTCCGCGCGCGGGGCCTTGACGGCGTCCGGCCCGGACCCGTCACCCGGGCCGTCCGGCCCTGCCGCGCCCGGCTCGCCCGCGCCTGCGGGCGGCGGGGGAGCGGCGGGCGGCTGCGCGGCGTCCGGGAAGCGGGCGCGCAGCCAGCGCTCCTCCACCTGTTCGCGCAGACTGTCCCTGAAGCGCAGCCAGCGCGCGGACCGCACCGCGAGCAGGTCGAGCTGGCCCCGGGCCGTCGTGACCTCCTGCTGGGCCTCGCGGATCCGCTCGGTGAGGACGGTGATCTCGGTCCGGCCCGCCGTCACCTCCGACGCGGTCTGCGCGTCGGCCAGGCGCGCCGCCTCCTCGGCGCCGCTCAGCTCCTCCTCGACGCGGTGCACGTGGGCGTTGCGCACCGAGGCCAGCTCCGCGAAGTACGGCACCCGGTCGCCGCTGCCCAGCACCCACGGATCGAGTGCGCCGCGCCTGGCGGCGCGCCCGCCCCGCTTGCGGGCGGTCCGCAGCAGGGCGAGCCCGGCCCGGTCGTCGAGGACGAGCGGACCGCGTACCCGCCCGCGTCGGCTTACCGCGCCACGCGCCGGCGTGCGCCGGGCGGGGTCGCCCTGCCGGGCGGTCCCGCCGATGAACGGCAGCCGGCGGGCCGGCCGCCGCCGTCGCCGAGGTTCCTCAGCGCTTGTACTCGTTGTCGACATGTGCCTCGGCCCTCCCCTCGATGGCCTCCGTCCAGAAGGCCTCGAAGTCGTCGGCCTTGCTGGGGTTCGCCCGGAACTGCATGCCGAGCCCGACGGGGAAGACGTCCATCCCCTTGATGCCGGGCAGGCCCCGGGCCTTGACGAGCGAGTCGATGACCCCGGCGCGCCGCGCCTTGGTCGAGATGTCCTTGCGGGACAGGACGAACTCGGGGTCGGCCTGGTCGAAGTCGCTCACGACGAGCAGCTTGGGCACCGGGCCGCCGGAGGGCACGGCCTCCCCGATCCGGGCCAGCGCCCCCCACACGTCCGAACCGCCGTCCTTGCGGGCGCAGGCCAGTTCGTCGAGCGCCGCGCCGGCCGCGGCCTGCCGGGCGTTCGCGCGCTGGGTCTTCTGGTCCGTGGTCGCCCCGTGCGGCGGATCGAGGTCCACCTGGTCCTCCCGGCAGGTCGAACTGCGCGAGGAACGGGTGATGGGGGCGTAGTCGAGGGTTCCGCACTTCTGGTCGTCCAGGAAGCCGATGAGGCTGTCCTTCAGCTTGGCCTCCGCGTCGAACCCGCCTTTCGCGGCGCCCGACCCGGAGCCGTCTATGACCAGCCCGCAAGGGGTGGTGAGGGCTTCCTCCTGCTTGCTGCACGAGGTGAGCGCGGCGAGCGCGCACATCAGCGGGACGACGGCGGCGAGCCGGCGGGCGGCGCGCACGGAGGACCGGCGGCCGGTCGTGGTGGGCCGGCGGGCGGCCCTGGCCGAGTGATGCACGATGACGTTCCTTGGCCTTCCTGCGAGACGGGGAGCGGTCATCCCCGGTGGACGCTGTTCACGGCGTCGCCGCCGCGGGCGGGCGCGGACCGCCGCGCGCCGACTGGTGGTCGAGGATGTGCAGGGCCTGCGCGACCGCCGACGGGTCCGGGCCGGCGGCCGCCGGCCGCGGGCCGTACCAGCGGTCGCTGACCAGCCCGTCGTCCATCCGGTCCCAGGTGTCGTCCAGCGTCACGTGCCCGGGCAGGAAACCGGCGGGCCGGACCCCGTCCACGCCGCCGTCCTGCCGGACGCCCGCCCACACCTCGTCCCAGTAGCAGGCGAGCAACTGGTTGGACTCGAAGGCGATCTGCTGGGCCTGCTCCCGGCAGACCGAGGCGGCCGAACGCCACTGGCCGACCATCTGCCCGAACCGGGCCAGCGCGGCCGGCGCGGGCTCCCGGCGCACGGTGTACTGGGTCACCACCCGCACCGACTCGGCCTGGATGCGCACGTGCAGGGCGCGGTGCGCGGCGAGGGTGCGCGAGCGCAGCCGCGCCGTGCTGCGCCGGACCTGGGCGCGCAGGCCCAGCACATAGGGCGGCAGGGCGTCGTCCGGGAGGGTTCCCGCGGCGACCGCTTCGGCCAGGAGTTCCCTGAGCCCGGCGGCGTCGCGCCGGCCGTGCAGCCGGGCGCGCGCCGAGGAGAGGCGGTTCGTCCGCAGCCTTCGGGCCCGGTCTCCTAATGGGCCGATGTTGATCATTTCTGAGCGCCCCCATTCCTCGCGGTTCGTCCGGGTGGGAGCCACCGCGATGGGGGAGAGAGTAGCGGACGGAAAACCGCTTCGTGAGGCGTCGAGTTCGGCGGAATTGATCATTCCCGGGGGAGTTCCGGAAAACAACCGGATCCCGCCCGGCGTGGAACCGGGCGGGCGTCTTCGGGCAATTGCGGACGGCCCTCGGCGCACTGGATACTCCGAAGCGGCGCGAGGAGGTAAGGCCGTGGAAATTCGTCTCGACGGGACGCACTACCCGGTGTCGACCCTTGGCCCGGGACAGCGGCTCGGCGTGTGGTTCCAGGGCTGTTCGCTGGGGTGTGCCGGCTGTATGTCCCGGCACACCTGGGACCCCGGGGCGGGCACGTCCACCATGGTCGGCGACGTGCTGGCGCGCTGGAAGGAGGCGCTCGCCGGCGGGGCCGAGGGCCTCACGGTCAGCGGCGGCGAGCCGCTCCAGCAGCCCGCGGCGCTCGCCGCGCTGCTGGCCGGCGCGGCACGCCTGCGGGACGGGGCCCGGCGCCACGAGGGGAGCGCCGGGCCCCGCCCCGTGGACCTGCTGGTGTACACGGGCTACGAACCGGGGGAGTTGACCGCCGAGCGGCGTACGGCGCTGGCCCGCGCGGACGCCGTGATCACCGGCCGGTTCCGCGTCGCCGAGCCCACCCGGCTGCTGTGGCGCGGCTCGGCCAACCAGCGGCTGATCCCGCTGACCCCGCGCGGCGCCGCCCGCTACGCCCCCTACCTGGCACGGGAGTCGGGGGACCGGCGCCTCCAGGCGGCCACCGGGGCGGACGGCGCGCTGCGGATCTACGGGGTGCCGCTGCGCGGCGAACTGGCCGAGCTGGAACGGCGGCTCAGGGCCGCGGGCGTGGGGCTCACGGAGCGGAGCTGGCGGCCATGAGCAACCGGGCGCGGCTCTCCTTGAGCGTCACCAGCAGCACCGACCAGGCCGGGTCGCGGCGCAGTTCCTCCTCGACGGCGCCCAGCAGCGCGCGCGCCGCGGTCTCGGCGGGCAGTCCGCCGCTGCCGGCGCCCAGCAGCGGGAAGCAGATCGAGGACATCGGCAGGGACAGGAAGTCCCGCTCGCGGCGGGCCAGTTCGAAGGAGGCACGGACGGCCTCCGGCAGGACGGCGGGCGTCACGTGGTAGTGGTCGCCGTCGCCCTCCGGGGTGGCGATCGCCGCGTGGTGGATGCGCCGCACCCCCTGCGCGGCCAGGGCGCCGGAGGAGGTGGCGACGACCGTGCCCGGCCGCACGGGCAGGCCGGCCCGGCCGTGCGTGCGCTGCCACACCCGCAGTTCACGCGAGAGCACGTCGTCCACGACCTCGCCCGCCGCGTCCCGGACGGCCGCCGCCCGGCGCAGCGCCCCGGACACCGTGGAGCGGAAGGTCTTGGACATCTCCAGGTACGTGTTCTCCGAGGAGACGAGGATGTCCACGTCCCGCACCCGTTCGATCGGGCAGACCCGCACGGTGATCCGGCCCGGCGCGGCGCCCGCGCCCGGTCGGGCGCCGGGGAACCGGGGGCGCGGGGGCGGCACCCGGGCGCCGGCCCGCACGGCGTGCGTCGGCGGGGCCG
>NZ_BAABKC010000016.1:0-3450 GCF_039543625.1 Streptomyces similanensis
CCCCACCACACCCCCCTCCCCACCTACCCCTTCCAACACCAACGCTACTGGCTCGACAACACCCCACCCCGAACCGCCGACCTCGACGCAGCGGGACTGGACAGCGCCGATCATCCGATCCTGCGCGCATCGGTGACCCTTCCGTCCTCGGACCGGACGCTGTTCACCGGCCGGGTGTCTCTCGACGTGCTGCCGTGGCTCGCCGATCACGCCGTACACGGCGCGGTGGTGTTCCCGGGCACCGGGTTCCTGGACATGGTCGTGCACGCGGGCCGGCGCAGCGGTCATCCCCGGCTGGCCGAGTTGACCATGGACGCGCCCCTGGTGATCGAGGAGACGGGCGGTGTGCAGGTCCGGGTCGAGGTGGGCGAGCCGGTGAATGGACGTCGCGAGGTCGCGGTGTACGCGCGTCCGGAGGACGCCGAGACCGGCGAGCCGTGGACCAGACACTGCGCGGGAGTCCTGGAGACCGAATCCGGTGCTCGTCCGGAGGAGCCGGTGCACTGGCCTCCGGCCGATGCCGTGGCGCAGGACATCAGCGGTTTCTACGAGCGGATGGAAGAGATCGGCATCGGCTACGGTCCGGCGTTCCGCGGCTTGCGGGCCCTGTGGCGGCGCGACGACGAGCTGTACGCCGAGATCCAACTGGACGGCCTCGCCGGCGACTTCCCCATCCATCCGGCGCTGTTCGACGCCGCCCTGCACGCCGGTGCCGTCGACAGCGACGGCGAGCGGGCCGACCTGCCGTTCTCCTGGTCCGGGGTCACGCTGCGCGGCCGTTCCGGTGACCGGCTGACCGCCCGGCTGATCCGCCGCGGCTCCGGTGAGGTGGCGCTGGACCTCGCCGATCCGTCCGGTGGTGTCGTCGCCTCTGTCGCGTCGCTGGTCGGTCGGCCGGTCGCCGAGGTGGCCGGGCGAACGGGACGGACTCCGCTCCTGCGTGTCGAGTGGCAGCCCGTCGTCCTGCCCTCGGTGTCCGGGGTTCCCTCCGACGCCGACGTGGTGCGGATCGATGGGCGGCAGTCGGCCCCGATGGAGGTTGCCGAGGCCGCTCGGGTGACGGCCGAGACCGCTCTCGGGTCCGTGCAGGACTGGCTCGCCCGGCAGCCCGACGCGCGCTCTCGCCTGGTCGTGGTGACCGACGGCCTCGCCGGCGAGGACCCGGCACGCCGACTGCCCGCTGCCGCGGTGTGGGGACTGGTGCGCTCGGCCCAGGTCGAGTATCCGGGCCGGATCGTGCTGATCGACGGGGACGGACCGCTGGCAGCCGCGGTGGCATCGGGGGAACCGCAGATCATGTTGCGCCCCGAAGGGGCCTTCGTGCCCCGTCTCGTGCGCGGGACGCCGACGGGCGCGGACTCTCCCTGGCGTCCGGGCACCGTCCTGCTGACCGGGGCGAGCGGTGCGCTGGGCAGCAGGGTCGCCCGGCACCTGGTCGAGACGCACGGCGTTCAGCGGCTGGTGCTGATCACCCGGCGCGGCGAGTCGGCGCCCGGCGCCCGGGATCTGGTCGCGCGGTTGCGCGCGCTCGGCGCCGAGGTGGAATGCGCGGCCTGTGACGTGGCCGATCGCCGGGCCCTGGCCGAGGTGCTGGCGGCGATACCCGAGCAGTGGCCGCTGTCCTCCGTCGTGCACTGCGCGGGTGTGGTCGACGACGCGACGTTCGCGCGGCAGTCCGGTGAACGGCTGCGGGCGGTGTTCGAGGCGAAGGTCATGGGTGCCTGGCATCTCCACGAGCTGACGCGCGGGATGGACCTGTCCGCCTTCGTGCTGTTCTCCTCGGCGGCCGGTGTTCTGGGGTCGGCCGGCCAGGCGAACTACGCGGCGGCCAACGGGTTCCTGGACGCTCTGGCCGAGACCCGGCGCGCGGAGGGACTCGCCGGGGTGTCCCTGGCGTGGGGCCTGTGGGACGTCGAGGACGGCATGGCGGGCAAGCTCGGCGCGCACGACGTGAGCCGACTGGACCGCTCCGGGCTGGTGGCGATCCGGGAGGAGCAGGGGCTGGCCATGTTCGACGCGGCGCTGTCCTCGAAGGAGGCCGTGGTCGTCCCGCTCCTCCTCGATCGCGGCACGCTGCGCGCCGCTTCGGTGGAACCGCCCGCCGTGCTCCGCGCCTTCGTCGATCGCTCGGAATCGCGCGCCGCCCGGAGTGCGGGCGAGTCCCTGCGCGACCGGATCGGCGGCCTTTCGGGGGAGGCGCGCAGGCGCGTACTGGTCGACGTGGTGTGCTCCGAGGTGGCGGCCACTCTGGGGCATGCCTCGGCGGACGCGATCGGAGCGCGTCGCAGCTTCACCGACCTGGGCTTCGACTCGCTCACCGCGGTCGAGTTGCGCAACCGGCTCACCGCGCTCACCGGGGTCGAACTCCCGGCGACCGTCGCGTTCGACCATCCGTCGCCCCAGTCCCTGGCCACCTTCCTGGACGGCGAGTTGCCCCATGCGGCCGACACGCTGCCGGCCGAGTTGGACCGCCTTGAGGCTCTGCTGACCGGGGCAGGAGAGGAAACCGATCGTGCGCACATCGCGGAGCGTCTCGAACACCTGCTCTCGGAGTGGAAGCGGCGCGGCGATGAGAACGCGGACCGGTCCGCCGATCTCGACGAGGCCACGACGCCTGAGGAATTGATGGACTTCATCGATCGCAATCTCTAACGCAGGTCCCGTTACCGTTCGTACGAAACAGCAGGGGTGGTGCGCGATGGCGCAGGAGGAAAAACTCTTCGGCTATCTGAAGCGGGTCACCGCTGATCTCCAACAGGCGCGGGAGCGTCTGTCGGAAGTGGAGGGCCGCGCCCGCGAGCCGATCGCGATCGTGGCGATGGCGTGCCGCTTCCCCGGTGGAGTGGACTCGGCGGAATCGCTCTGGAACCTGGTCGCCTCCGGTGCGGACGCGGTGTCCGGTTTCCCCACCGACCGCGGCTGGGACCTGCCAGGACTCGCCGACCCCACACACCCCGGCGGATCCATCACCCGGGAAGGCGGATTCCTCCACGACGCCGCCGAATTCGACGCCGCCCTCTTCGGCATCTCCCCCCGCGAAGCACTCGCCATGGACCCCCAACAACGACTCCTGCTGGAAACCGCCTGGGAAACCCTCGAAAACGCCGGCATCGACCCCACCTCCCTCCACGGCACCCCCACCGGCGTCTTCACCGGCGTCATGTACAACGACTACGCCGCCCGCTTCACCACCGCACCCCAAGAAGTCGCCGGCCACCTCGGCAACGGCAGCGCCCCCAGCATCGCCTCCGGCCGCATCTCCTACACCTTCGGCCTCGAAGGCCCCGCCGTCACCATCGACACCGCCTGCTCCTCCTCCCTCGTCGCCCTCCACCTCGCCGCCAACGCCCTACGCAACAACGAATGCACCCTCGCCCTCGCCGGCGGCGTCACCATCATGTCCACCCCCGGCACCTTCACCGAATTCACCCACCAAGGAGGACTCTCCCC
>NZ_BAABKC010000016.1:3529-4360 GCF_039543625.1 Streptomyces similanensis
TCCGCCGTCAACCAGGACGGCGCCTCCAACGGCCTCACCGCACCCAACGGCCCCTCCCAACAACGCGTCATCCGCCAAGCCCTCACCAACGCCGGACTGCACCCCGACGAGGTCGACGCCGTCGAAGCCCACGGCACCGGCACCCGCCTCGGCGACCCCATCGAAGCCCAAGCCCTCCAAGCCACCTACGGACACAACCGCGAACAACCCCTCTGGCTCGGCTCCGTCAAATCCAACATCGGCCACACCCAAGCCGCCGCCGGCGCGGCAGGTGTCATCAAAATGGTGATGGCGATGCGGCACGGCATCCTCCCCCGCACTCTCCACGCCGACGAACCCACCCCCCACGTCGACTGGACAGCGGGCGCCGTCTCCCTCCTCACCGCACCACAACCCTGGCCCGACCACGACCGCCCCCGCCGCGCCGCCGTCTCCTCCTTCGGCATCAGCGGCACCAACGCCCACATCATCCTCGAACAACCACCCCTGGCCGAGATCACCGCCACGGACGAGGCCGCACCCCCTGCCACGGACGAGCCGGTACCCCCTGTCGTGCCGTGGTTCCTGTCCGCCGACAGCCGTGCCGCGTTGTCCGAGCAGGCCGAGCGGCTGATGGCGGCGTTGGTGCCAGGCGCTTCGTCGCTCGATGTGGGGCGGTCGCTCGCCCTGGGCCGCGCCGCGCTGGACGAACGAGCCGTGGTGCTGGCGGGTGGCGACACCGATCGGAGAGAGGCGCTCGCGGCGCTCGCCCGTGGTGAGGCGCATCCCGCGGTGGTCACCGGACGCGCGTCCGGCGAGGGCACTCTGACCATGGTCTTCTCCGGCCAGGGC
>NZ_BAABKC010000017.1:0-4185 GCF_039543625.1 Streptomyces similanensis
ACACACCCCACCACACCCCCCTCCCCACCTACCCCTTCCAACACCAACGTTATTGGATGGAGTCCGCCGTCCCCGCCGGCCCCCTGAAGCATCCGTTCCTCGACACCGCGGTCGGACTGGCGGACGGCGACCGTTTCCTCCTCGCCGGCACTCTGCGGCTGACGGAGCAGCGCTGGCTCGCCGACCACGTCGTGCACGGCGAGGTCCTGCTGCCCGGCACCGCGTTCGTGGAACTGGCGATGCAGGCCGCGCGCCACGTCGGACAGGACCTGCTCGCGGAACTCACCCTCCACGCGCCTCTTGTCCTCACCGAGGACTCCGGTGTGCGCCTGCAGGTCCTGGTGGACGAGGAGGACGGCGCCGGGCGTGCGGTGAGCGTCTTCAGCCGCGCCGCTGACGGCGCGCGGGACGAGCCGTGGACCAAGCACGCCGAGGGCAGACTCGTCGCCGGGCGGCCCGCGTCCCCGGACGGTGACCTGTTGGTCTGGCCGCCCGGCAAGGCGACGGAGCTGGATGCCGGCGCCGTTTACGCCGAAACGCCCGAGCAGCGGTACGGTCCCGCGTTCCAGGGGCTGCACCGTGTCTGGCTCCAGGACGACACCCTGTTCGCCGAGGTGGTCCTCGGGGAGGAGCAGGCCGCCGACGCCGATGGTTTCGCCCTCCACCCGGCGCTTCTGGACGCCGCGCTGCACCCGCTGGGCCTCGCTCCCTTCGGCCACTCCCAGGACGCGCCGCTCGTTCCGTTCTCCTGGCACGACGTGTCGGTACCCACGGCCAGTGCGCGACGGCTGCGGGTACGGATCACTCCCGTCGCCGCCGACGCGGTGTCCTTGCTGATCGCCGACGCGTCGGGGGCCGCCTTGCTGGAGGTGGGCCGGCTCGCCCTGCGTCCGCTGCGGCGCGGTGCCGGGAAGGCGTCTCGCTCCCTGTTCCGCACGTCGTGGGTGCGGTCGACGCCGCCGACTCCCGCCACGGAGCCGGAGATCGTCTGTCTTCCCGCCTCGGTGGGGGACGATCCCGTCGACTCCGCCGCACAGACGCTCGCGGCCTTGCAGCGCTGGGTGGGCGCGGAGCAGGCCCCGGATGCCCGGATGGTCGTGCTCACCACCGGCTCCCTCCTTCTGGACACCGATGCTCCGGCCGAGACGTCCACGTCTTTGGCCAACGCGGCGCTGTGCGGCCTGACCCGGTCGGCCCAGTCCGAGCATCCGGATCGTTTCGTGCTCGTCGACGTCGATGATCCGGAGTCGGACTGGCGGTCCACGGTGGCGGCCGCCGTGGCCGCGGGTGAGACACAGATCGCGGTCCGGCGCGGTGAGGCGTACGTCCCACGACTGGTGCGTGCCGTGCCGGGCGACGTCACAGGGCCCGACTGGTCGTCGGCGACCGTGCTGATCACCGGGGCCACCGGCGCCCTCGCCGGTCTCGTCGCCCGGCATCTGGTGGCCGAGCACGGCGCGCTCGACCTGCTCCTGGCGGCCCGGCGTCCCCTCCCGGCGGGACTACGGGACGAACTGACCGCGGCCGGGGCCCGCGTCAAGTCCGTCGTCTGCGACCTCACCGACCGGGCGGCCCTGGCCGCCCTGGTGGACGAGGCGCCCGCCGACCGGCCGCTCGCGGTGGTTCACTGCGCGGGCGCCGTCGACGACGCGGTCCTCGTCAATCAGACGCGCGCACACCTGGAGAGCGTCTTCGGGCCGAAGGCGACCGCGGCCTGGCACCTGCACGAACTCACCCGGGACCGCGACGTCAGCGCGTTCCTCCTCTTCTCCTCCGCGGCGGCCACCCTCGGCTCCCCCGGCCAGGCCAACTACGCCGCCGCCAACGCCTATCTCGACGCCCTCGCCCACCACCGCACCAGCGCCGGACTCCCCGCCACCAGCCTCGCCTGGGGACCCTGGGCAGCCGGCATGGCGGCCGATGTGTCCTCCAGAACGGGTGTCCGGCCGCTGCGTGAAGCCGACGGGCTGGAACTGTTCGACGCGGCCCTGACCACCGCGGGCCCCGTCATCGTCCCGATACTCCTCGACGCCCGCGCGGTGGCGGGCGACCACGCACCGGTTCCTCCGCTGCTGCGGGCACTCGTGCCGACGGCACCGCACCGCGCGACCGACCAGGCCGCGGGCGGTTTCGCCGAGCGGCTGCGGGGCAAGGCTCCAGCGGATCGCGACGCCGCACTGCTCGCGTTCGTCCGTACGCAGGTCGCGGCGGTGCTCGGACATCCCGATCCGCAGGTCATCGACTCGGGCCGCGCTTTCAGCGAACTCGGGTTCGACTCACTCACCTCGGTCGAGCTGCGCAATCGGCTGAACTCTCTGACCGGGCTCCACCTTCCGACGTCCTTGGTCTTCGATCATCCGAACACGTCATCGGTGGTGGATCACCTGCGAGACACGCTGTTCGGCTCGACTCCGGTGGACGAAGCGCCGGTGGTCGCCTCCTCGTCCCCGGACGATCCGGTGGTCGTCGTCGGGATCGGGTGCCGCTATCCCGGCGGCGTCGGCAGCGCGGAAGACCTGTGGCGGCTCGTCGAGTCAGGTGCGGACGCGGTGTCCGGTTTCCCCACCGACCGCGGCTGGGACCTGCCAGGACTCGCCGACCCCACCCGCCCCGGCGGATCCATCACCCGGGAAGGCGGATTCCTCCACGACGCCGCCGAATTCGACGCCGCACTCTTCGGCATCTCCCCCCGCGAAGCACTCGCCATGGACCCCCAACAACGACTCCTGCTGGAAACCGCCTGGGAAACCCTCGAAAACGCCGGCATCGACCCCACCTCCCTCCACGGCACCCCCACCGGCGTCTTCACCGGCGTCATGTACAACGACTACGCCGCACGCTTCACCACCGCACCCCAAGAAGTCGCCGGCCACCTCGGCAACGGCAGCGCCCCCAGCATCGCCTCCGGCCGCATCTCCTACACCTTCGGCCTCGAAGGCCCCGCCGTCACCATCGACACCGCCTGCTCCTCCTCCCTCGTCGCCCTCCACCTCGCCGCCAACGCCCTGCGCAACAACGAATGCACCCTCGCCCTCGCCGGCGGCGTCACCATCATGTCCACCCCCGGCACCTTCACCGAATTCACCCACCAAGGAGGACTCTCCCCCGACGGCCGCTGCAAAGCCTTCTCCGCCGACGCCGACGGCACCGGCTGGGGCGAAGGCGTCGGCCTCCTCCTCCTCGAACGCCTCTCCGACGCCCAACGCCACCACCACCCCGTCCTCGCCGTCCTCCGAGGCTCCGCCGTCAACCAGGACGGCGCCTCCAACGGCCTCACCGCACCCAACGGCCCCTCCCAACAACGCGTCATCCGCCAAGCCCTCACCAACGCCGGACTCCAGCCCACCGACATCGACGCCGTCGAAGCCCACGGCACCGGCACCCGCCTCGGCGACCCCATCGAAGCCCAAGCCCTCCAAGCCACCTACGGACACAACCGCGAACAACCCCTCTGGCTCGGCTCCGTCAAATCCAACATCGGCCACACCCAAGCCGCCGCCGGCGTGGCAGGTGTGATCAAGATGATCCTCGCCATGCGGCACGGCGTCCTCCCCCGCACCCTCCACGCCGACGAACCCACCCCCCACGTCGACTGGACAGCGGGCGCCGTCTCCCTCCTCACCGCACCACAACCCTGGCCCGACCACGACCGCCCCCGCCGCGCCGCCGTCTCCTCCTTCGGCATCAGCGGCACCAACGCCCACGTCATCCTCGAACAACCACCCCTGGCCGAAGACCGGCAGGAACGTCAGGAGCGCACACTCCCCTGGGTTCCCGTGCTGGTCACCGGGCACACGCCGGCGGCCCTGCGTGCCCAGGCGGCACGGCTCGCCGAACTGGACGGAGCTTCGGTGCCGGACGTGGCGTACGCGCTCGCCACCACACGCAGCGCGCTCGAACACCGTGCGGTCGTCGTGGCCGCCGGCCCGGCCGACCACACCCAGGCGCTCCGCGCGCTCGCCCGCGGCGGCACTCACCCGGCACTCGTCACGGGCCGGGCCGGTGAAGGAACCCTCACCATGGTCTTCTCCGGTCAGGGCAACCAACGCCCCGGCATGGGACGCGAACTCTACGACACCTACCCCGCCTTCGCCGACGCCTTCGACACCGCCTGCGCCGCACTCGACCCCCACCTCGACCACCCCCTCCACGACATCATCCACGGCACCCACACCCACCTCCTCA